>CAZPUV010000006.1:0-18213 GCA_964589805.1 uncultured bacterium
GCCGCCGTCGCTCAAAATGACATCGAGCCGCCGCGCCCGCGAAGGGCGCGGCGGTTTTGTCTTGTCTGGATCGAGGTGGGGATTGCGGTGTGACGCGCCAGGCGCTAGCGTGGTCTCCCATGAGCGTCCTCTCCCATCTCGAGTGCGGCGTGTGTGGAAAGCGCCACGACGCCGACACCCTCCAGGGCCTGTGCACCGACTGCAGGCGGCCGCTCCTCGCCCGCTACGACCTCGACGCCGCCCGCGCGGCGATCGACCGGCGCGCACTCGATTCGCGTCCGCGTAACCTCTGGCGTTTCGCCGAGCTGCTTCCGGTTCGCGATCCGGCGCGCCGGCTTACCCTGGGCGAAGGCGGGACACCGCTCGTGCGCGCATCGCGCCTGGCCGCCGCACTGGGCGGGGCCAGCGAGCTGTACATGAAGGACGAGGGCCCCAATCCGACCGGATCGTTCAAGGCGCGCGGCATGGCGGTGGCGGTGTCGCGCGCCCTCGAGCTCGGAGCGCGCGCGTTCTCGGCGCCCTCGGCGGGTAACGCCGCGTGCGCGCTCGCGGCCTGCGCCGCCCGCGCCGGCGTGGAAGCGCACGTGTACATGCCGCGCGACGTGCCGGCGTCGTTCGTGGCCCAGTGCCGGGCGTTCGGCACGCACGTGCACCTCGTCGACGGTCTCATCACGGATTGCGGGCGCGTGTCGGTCGAAGAAGCCTCGCGCCACGGGCGCTTCGACCTCTCCACACTCAAGGAGCCGTACCGTCTCGAGGGCAAGAAGACGCTCGGCTACGAGCTGGCCGAGCAACTCGGCTGGACGCTCCCCGACGTCGTCATCTATCCCACCGGCGGTGGTACGGGGCTCGTCGGCATGTGGAAGGCTTTCGCTGAAATGGAGGCGCTGGGCTGGATCGATTCGAGACGGCCACGAATGGTGAGTGTCCAGTCCGACGGGTGCGCTCCGATCGTGCGCGCGTTCGAGTCAGGCGCGGAGAGCGCGACCATGTTCGAGAACGCGCACACGGTGGCGGACGGTCTTCGCGTTCCCGCCGCGGTGGGAGACATCCTGATGCTCCGCGCGATCCGTAACTCCGGCGGCACCGCTGTGGCGGTGTCGGACGCCGCGCTCATGGAGGGTGCCAACCTCATCGCGCGCACCGAGGGCATCTTCGCGGCCCCGGAGGGCGGGGCCACCGTCGCGGCGTATCGCGTGCTGCGTGAGCGCGGATGGATCGATTCCGGCGAACGGGTGGTGCTCTTCAACACCGGGAGCGGGTTGTCGTATACGCACCTGTGGAGCGGACCCGATCCGAAACAGTGACCGGTAGACGAGCCCCCGTCTCGTCCTCTACACTGGTTCCCTCGCTCATGAAGCCCCCGATCGCCAGACGCATTCCCCATGAAATCACCGTCCACGACAACCGTCGTGTCGACGACTACCACTGGCTGCGCGAACGGGACAGCGCGGATGTGCGCGCGTACCTCGAGGCCGAGAACGCCTACGCGGACGCAGTGCTGGCGCCCACGCATGATCTGCAACAGACGCTCTACGACGAGATGGTCGCGCGCGTCCAGGAGACCGACGCGTCGGTCCCGGAAAGGCGCGACGACTTCCTCTATTACACGCGGACCGAGGCGGGTCTCCAGTATGAGATCTTCTGCCGCCGCCGGAACGAACCAGCGGCGGCCGAGGAGACCCTCCTCGACGAGAATGCGCTGGCGCAGGGCAAGGCCTACTGCGCGGTGGGTGCATGCGAGGTGAGTCCTGATCACAAGTTCCTCGCCTACACGCTCGACACCACCGGCGGCGAGTCGTACGACCTCTTCGTCCGCGAACTTGCGACCGGGGCGGTGATCGACGGGCCGATTTCGGGTCTGTCGGCGGACGTCGAGTGGGCCAATGACAGCCGCACGTTGTTCTACCTCCCGCTCGACGAACAGATGCGCCCGCACGCGGTGCGATGCCACGAGGTCGGCGCGAACGCCGCAGACGACCTGGAGATCTACCGCGAACCCGACGCCGCCTTCTACGTGGGCATCGAGGTGTCGCGAAGCCGCGAGTATCTCTTCGTCACCATGGAAAGCCACGCCACCACCGAGGTGCGCGCGCTGCGCCTGGACCCCGCGGTCCAGCGCGAGAGGCCGTCGCCGTGCGACGCGCTCCGGGTGATCGAGCCGCGCCGCCAGGAGATCGAGTACCACGTGGCGCACACGGGGGAGTCGCTGTTCATCCTGACCAACGAGGAGGCGATCAACTTCCGCGTGCTGGAAACGACGGTCACGAATCCGTCGCGGGGCACGTGGCGCGAGATCATCCCACACCGCCCGGGGGTCAAGATCGAGAGCATCGAGGCGTTCGAGCGCTTCCTCGTGGTGGTCGAGCGCGAGGCGGGCCTGAAGCGCATCCGGGTCATCGATCTCATGACGCGCGAGTCGCACTACGTCGCCTTCGACGAGCCGGTCTATACGATCTGGCTCGAACGCAACCCGGAGTTTCACGCGGCCCTGCTTCGCTTCAGCTACTCGTCGCTGACGACGCCGCGCACCGTCTACGATTTCGACATGGAGAGCGGAAAGCGGATGCTCCTGAAGCGTTATGAAGTGCGCGGTGACTTCGACCCCGCGCGTTATGCGAGCGAGCGGATCAACGCCATCGCCACGGACGGCACGAAGGTGCCGATTTCGCTGGTGTACCGTAAGGACACCCCGCGCGACGGCACCGCACCGCTGCTCCTGTACGGTTACGGTGCCTACGGCATCAGCGTCGAGCCGCACTTCATCGCCAACCGCATCAGCCTCCTCGACCGCGGCTTCATCTTCGCCATCGCGCACGTGCGCGGAGGCGGCGACCTGGGGCGAGACTGGTACGAGTACGGCAAGAAGCTCTACAAACGGAACACGTTCTCGGACTTCATCGCCTGCGCTGATCATCTGGTCGCCCGCAAGTACACGCGCGCGGGGAAGATCGTGTGCTACGGCGGGAGCGCGGGCGGGATGCTGATCGGCGGCGTCGTCAACATGCGTCCGGACCTGTGGCGCGCGGCCGTGGCGGTGGTGCCGTTTCTCGACGTGCTCAACACCATGCTCGACGACACGCTCCCGCTCACCGTGCTCGAGTACGATGAATGGGGCAACCCCGCGGACCGGAAGTTCTATGAGTACATCCGCTCGTATTCGCCCTACGACAACATGAAGAAGCAGGACTACCCGCCCATGCTGCTCCTCTCGGGGCTCAACGATCGCCGCGTGCACTACTGGGAGCCGGCCAAGTGGACGGCGAAGCTCCGCACGATCAAGACCGATACGAACCCGCTGCTCCTGCGCACGCGGATGGTGGAGGGACACAAGGGCGCGTCCGGCCGCTACGACTACCTGCGCGACGTGGCTCGTGAGTACGCGTTCATCCTGAAGAGCGACACGCTTCGTGTGCCCGAAGGAGACTGATGGAAAAGCACGCCATCCAGGACTTCTACCCGGACGATTTCTCGCACTGCTACGGCTGTGGAAAGCTCAACACGTCGGGGCATCGTATCAAGACCCGCTTCGACGGCGACGAGACGGTGACGCGTTTCACGCCCGCAGCACATCAAACGGCACTCCCGGGGTTCGTATACGGCGGACTCGTGGCCTCCCTCGTCGACTGCCATGCCATGGCGGCCGCCGCGGGGCACGCGGTGCGCACGGCGGGTCGCGCCGTGGGCGAGGTGCCTTCGCCGCGCTACGTGACGGCCGCGCTGAATGTGAGTTACCTCAAGCCGACGCCGCTCGGTTCCGTGCTCGAGATCCGTGGCCGGGTGAGGGAGTCGACCGCGCGTAAGACGATCGTGGATGTGACGGTGTCGGCGGGTGGCGTGGTGACGGCGAAGGGCGAGGCGGTCGCCGTGCCGATGCCGGAATCGATGATGCAGCGCTGACGCTACGCGTGCATCGAGTCGATCAGCCGAACGTCCCAGTTCGCCCGGTCGAGGGCCGGCACTCCGGCGATCCGCCAGTCTCCGCTTCCCGACAGTCTCCTGAGCAACACGCAGGGCAGGCCGCGCGCGCGCAGGTCGAGTTCCGCAGGCCGGAAGCCCGAGCGTTCGAGCAACGCCCGGTCTTCGTCGCCGCACGACGCGGTCCACGTGGAAAGCGAAGGGAAGCGCCCGTGCGCCAGCGTGAATTCGAAGAGCTGCCTGCGGATTTCCGCCGACGTTCCTTCCCAGTCCGCGACCCGGAACGGGACCATGGGGGGGCGGTACCGCGTGTGGCGCGCGAGGACGAGGTAGCCCTCCAGTCGCCCGTCCCGCTCCAGGTAGACAAACCGGTATTCCCGCCACGGGTTCGCGAAACGCCAGTCGAAGAACGCGCGATCGCGTGCGTGACGGATGCGGCCGTCGCAGGGGATTCGCGCCACGAGATCGGCCATCGCCTGCGTGCGCGGCACGGTCTCGACGACGATCGACCCGCCCGGCACGCTGCGCCCACCCGCGTTGTCCAGTCGTTCGAAACAGCGCGCATCGGATGGCTGCACCTCGTCCGACTGGCGCCCGAGCCGCCAGATCAGGCGTTTTCCGCGCGCCCGCCCGCGGACCGCGGCGCGCGCGCGTCCGCTCAGACTCACGCGCGCCACCGGTTCCATCGCCCCGACACTCTTCCAACCCGTGGCGAGCGAGTGCAGGACGGTGACCCGTCCGCCGCTCGTATTGATCACGTGTTCGAAGCCGCGCCCGGCCAGATCCTCGAGTGCGACGCGCATGATCGCCGTCGTGAGTCCCGAGTTCCGGTGCTCCGGGGCGATCGCGAAGTCATCCGCGCACGGCATCGTGACGTCGCCGCCCGGTGTGCGCCAGCGTGTGCCGTAGAACCCGCGCATGCCCGCAACGTTCCCACCGCCATCGACGGCGAGGTGCAGGAGGGGTTCGGAGAGGTAGGGGTTCCGCTCGTACTTCCACTCGAGGTATTCGCGCGAATCGGGAGACTCGAACCCGTAGGCGCGGCTCCGCAGCTCGACCATCCGGTCCTTGAAGACAGGACGATAGCGGACGACCTCGAAGGCGCTCACGAATCACTCACCGGTGCTTCCGTTCCCGTTCCACGAACGCAACCACGGCGTCCACCGTGTCCCACTCCGCGGCCATGTCGATCGACGTCGCGTCGACGGGGCGGTCGATCTTCTGTTCGATCCACACGAGCAGCTGGAACAAGCCCAGCGAGTCGAGACGCGCCGACGTGATGAGCGGGGTGTCGCGCTGCACGGTTCCGTCGAGGCCCGGGTTCCACTCCCCGATGGCGCGGATGAGTTCGTCGTGGAGCATGGCGCCGGTCAGCCGCCCCCACCCGTGCGGCGCCGGAGCTCCGCGAAGTTCACGGGTACGGCTTCGGCGCAGCGTTCCGCCACCGCCGTGCGGCTCACCTTGCCCCGGGACGTGCGCGGAATCTCGGAGAGAACGTACCAGCGCTGCGGCACCTGGTGGCGGGCGAGGTGCCGGTTCGTCCAGTCATGCAGCGACAGCAGGGTCGCGGGATCGTCGTTTCCGAGAACCACCGCGACTCCGACGTCTTCGCCCAGCAGCGTTTCCGGGTATGCGAACGCGCACACGTCGGTCGTCGCGGGGAAGCGCTCGATCACCGCGTCGATGTCCGCGGGGTAGACTTTCATGCCGCCCTTGTTGATCTCCTCGCGCTCGCGGCCGCGCAGGTACAACCACCCGCGCTCGTCGACCACACCGATGTCGCCGGTGAGGAACCAGCCGTCGCTCACGACCTTTTCCGTGAGGTCGTCGCGGTCGAGATAGCCGCGCATGAGCGCGGGCGTGTTGACCCAGACGTGCCCCGTTTCGCCGGTCTTGCGGACCGCACCCGGGTCGAGGGGTGTACCGGGCTCGCTGCCCGCGAGCACGCGGATCACCCCGCCCCACGCCTCGCCCACCAGACCGTCCTCGGGCTCGAACCCGGGAACCGTGGTGCCCGCGAGCCAGCTCCCGGTTTCGGTGATGCCGTAGGCGTTGAAGACGTCCCGGGTGCCGCTCCACCCGCGCACCGTTTCCCAGAGTGAGGCCGAGAGCGGCGCCGAGCCCACGAACACGCGCTCGAGCGTCCCCTTTCGCGGCGGTTTCGCGATCCGCTGTGCGAGGCGCCACACCGCCGGCACCGACGACAGGAACGTGACCGCGTGTTCGTCGACGATCGCCCCGAGCTGCGAGACGATCTCCGGCTTGAACGGGGGGAGAACATACAGCGTGCATCCCGACAGCCAGGGAAAGAGACAGTTGCAGATGAGTCCGTGCCCGAAGTGGGTGGGAAGCAGGCACAGCGTGCGCGCGTACGCGTCGAGCCCCAGGTGGTGACGGAGGCTCACCCAGCGCGCGCGCAGCGACCGGTGCGTGTGCACGACACCCTTCGGTTGCCCGGTGGTTCCCGATGTAAAGAGGATCAGCGCGTCCTGATCCAGTCGCACCCCCGGTGCGGCTTCAGCCCCGCGTGCATCTTCGCGTGCCGTGATGTCCACAACGGGCACATTCAACCTTCCAAGAACCCCTGCCACCTCGGGTTCCGCGCCGCCATTGAACGCGCACAGCCGCGGCTTCGCCCACGCGGCGAGGGTTTCGATCTCGAAGGGAGTGAAGCGCGTGTCGATGGGTACGGCGCACCCGCCCGCGCGCCAGATCGCGAGTAATTCGACGAAGAACTCGTTGCAGTTGCCGAAGTGGAGAAACGCGCGGTCGCCGCGGCCGAGCCCCGCCGCGCGCAGTGCCACGGTGCGCTCGGACACGCGACGCGCGATTTCGTCGGGCTCCCAGCGACGGCCGGTGAGCGGTTCCACGAGCGGTCCGGTGGCGATGTCGAGCATCATGCCCGCCAGCATAACGAAAAAGGCCCGCCGGTGCGACGGGCCTTTTTCCCTGACGAACAGAACAGCGTCCTGATCTACAGCGTTTCCGGGAGCGTGTACTTCCGGCCCTGGTTCTGCTGCTTCAGGTACGGCATGATCGGCTCGAAGTAGCGGAGCATGGGCTGCGCGCTGACGTCCGCACCCGTGGCCTCACGCGTGAGCTCGCGCCAGTCGCGTGTCGCACCCGGGGTCAGGATCTGGCGCAGGAAATCGCCCACCGCCGTGCTGCCGTAGTAGTTGGTCGCGTGCGGATCCTGCTTGAGGATGTTGTTCGCGATGTGGTCGTGAAGCTGGAAGAGCAGCACGTAGGACATCGCGTAGTCGTAGTACTGCGCCGCGTCGTCGATGATGTGCGTCTTGGTGGCGGCGTCGCAGTACTCATCGCCCCGCTGTGACGGCGGAACGATGCCCTGGTACTTCTTCACCAGATCCCACCACTTCGCGTTGAACTGGTCCTTCGGCAGGTTCTCGCCGTAGAGCGCGTGCTCGAACTCGGTCATCACGCCCGCGGACCAGGGCATGAAGACGACGTAGTTCAGCGCCTCCTTGAGCAGCGCCTGCGTGTCGTCGGTCTTCGCTTCCCCGGGGAAGAGGCCGATGGCCTGGATGAACGGCTTCTGCATGGCGGCCAGGCCCATGAGGCTTCCGACCGCTTCGTGGTAGGCGCGGTTGGCGCCCCGGCGCAGCAGCATCGGCACCTCGGGATTGGTGTAGCAGATGTAGTAGTACACGTGCCCCAGCTCGTGGTGCGTGGTCTCGTACCAGTCCGAGTTGGGGATCACACTCATGAGGCTGCGGACGTCCTTGTCCAGGTCCATGTGCCACGCGGACGCGTGGTTGTTCTTCTTGTAGCCGGCGTCGTCCGGGAGCGGGTAGAGGTCGGACCTTTCATAGAACGAGGCCGGAAGGCTGGCGAACCCGAGGCTCACGTAGAAACTCTCCGCCTGCTTCACCAGCCACTCGGCGTCCTTCTCCTTGAGCCTCGAATCCAGGTCGAGTCCCTCGACCTTCACCATCGCCGACCAGTCCTGGCCCCAGCGGTTCGGGAGCCAGTGCGCGGGGAGCATGTCGGGGACCTCCTTCGCGCCGTACTTCTTCGCCAGCTCGTATCGCGCCCACGTGTGCAGCTCGCGGTAGAGCGGCCAGATGTCGCGCACGGTCTGGAGCATGTCCGCCCGGAGCTCCGCGGTGGTCATGCCGTAGTCGGACACCTGGTAGTCGAAGTAGTCCTTGTAGCCGAGTGCCTGCACGGTTTCGTTGCGGTACTTCTGCAGATCGACCAGACCGTCCTTCAGGTCCTTGCCGACCTCCTTGCTCGCGGACCACGCGGCGAGTCGCCTGTCGATCTTGTTCTCGGAGCGAAGCAGCTCGTCGATTTCGTTCGTCGACACCGATTTGCCGTCCATCTTGAAGTCGAATCCGAACAGCTTCTCGACCATCTCGGTCTCCACCTTGATGCGCTTCTTGACGAGATCGGGAACGGTCTGCGGGTTGTTGGCCGCCTCGTAGAGGATGGCGTCGAGCTGCCGGGCCAGCAGGTCTGAGAGCTGGTCTCGCTGCGCGATGTACTTGCGCGCCATCTCGATGTTCTCGGCGCTGCCGGTGAACGCGGCCATGGTCTCCTTGGCCATGCGCGACCGGTACGCGTTGGTCGTGTCTCCCTCGACGATGCGGGTGTTGACCGCCCACTCCGCCCGGGTTACGTCGTAATAGAGCTTCTGCAGCTCGGTGGTGTAGGCATCGACGGATGTCTGCGCGGCCTGTTCGGGTGTGGCCTTCTTGCCACAGGAGACGAGTGTCATCGAAGCGGCCACCAGCAGCACGGCCAGCAAAATGCGTTTCATATGTCCTCCCGGGATTCCTCTATGTGAATGTGGCGGAGGCGCGGTGGGGGTTGGGGCCAGGGCGCCGTTCGTGCTATGTTATCCCATCGCGCCCGCAAGTCAAGGCGCTACGAATGACGATCCCATGGTGCCAGGCAAGACCATACTCACCAACGACAACGGCGCCCTCGAGCCCGTCACGGCCTTCGACACGCCCGTGCTCGAATTCGACTTTCCCGGTGTGGAAGTGGGGGTCGCGGAGTACGCCGAGGGTCCCACGGGATGCACGGTGTTGTACTTTCCCGAAGGCGCGATCGGCGTTTCGGACCTGCGCGGCGGGGCCAGCGGCACCGTCCTCACCCCGCGCGAAGGCTGGGTGGACGCCATCTGTCTCGCGGGTGGATCGGTGTACGGGCTGGAAGCGGCGAGCGGTGTCTCGGCGGAGCTTCTGGCGCGCAAGAGTTACGAGACGACCTGGGACAACATCGCCATCGTATCCGGCTCGATCATCTTCGACTTCAACCGCTTTCGCACGAACAAGGCGGTGTACCCGGACAAGGCGCTAGGGCGCGCCGCCCTGGCGGCGGCGACGCCGGGGCGTTTTCCGATCGGGCCCCGGGGTGCCGGCGCCTGCGCGACGGTGGGAAAGTGGCTCCGCGATCCGTACCAGCTCGAGCGGTCGGGACAGGGAGCGGCCGTCTACGAATCGGACGACGTCCGCGTCGCGGCCTTCTGTGTCGTGAACGCGGTGGGGTGCCTCGTGGATCGCGAAGGCCGCGCGGTGCGCGGACACCTGGATCCGAAGACCGGACGCCGGCACCGTGTGGGCGAGGTGGTGTCGATCCGCGACGAGGCAGAATCGCAGCCCGAAGCACCGCCGGGGAACACGACGCTCACGGTGATCGTGACCAACCAGGTCATGGGTATCCGCGAACTCAACCAGATGGCGCGGCAGGTGCACACCTCGATGGCGCGTGCGATCGATCCGTTTCATACGATGTACGACGGCGATGTGCTCTACGCGGTGACGACGAATGCCGTCGACCCGGCGCCGCTGAAATACAACGCGGTGAGTTACATCGCGTCGGAACTGGCGTGGGACGCGATACTGCGATGCTTCTAGGGAACGCCGGCGCGGATGGAGCGCGGCCGGCACGGTAACCGCGCGGCTTCTGCTACCCGTGAAAACGAAGAAACGATGCACGTGGACGGGCGACGACCCGCTGATGATCCGCTACCACGACGAGGAGTGGGGCGTGCCGCTCCACGACGACCGCCGGTTCTTCGAGTTCCTGATCCTCGACGGCGCGCAGGCGGGGCTGTCGTGGCGCACGATACTCCACAAGCGGGAGAACTACCGCCGCGCGTTCGACCGTTTCAACGCCAGGAAGGTCGCCGCGTACCGCGCCGCCGACGTGCGGCGCCTGCTGGGCGACGAGGGCATCGTGCGCAATCGCCTCAAGATCGAGTCGGCAATCAGCAACGCAAGCGCGTTCCTGGACGTGAAGAAGGAGTTCGGTACATTCGATGCTTACATCTGGTCGTTCGTGGGCGGTAAGCCCATCCAGAACCGGTGGAAAACCATGCGCGAGCTGCCCGCGTCGACGACCGTGTCGGATGCCATGAGCAAGGATCTCAAGAAGCGCGGATTCCGCTTCGTGGGATCAACCATCTGCTACGCGTTCATGCAGGCGTCCGGCATGGTGAACGACCACACGACGGACTGCTTCCGATACAGGACGATCGCGAGGATGCGATGAACGAGTCGGCACGACCGGTGAGCAAGCCGCAGTCGCGGCCCCGGCGCGTCTGGGAGTTCCTCAAGACGCGCTGGGGGGTCACGGGCTGGGGTGCGGTGATGATCCTGGCCACGTTCTCGCTCTCCGGGATCAGTGTCCTCAAGCTCGCGTATCCCATCGTGCACCTGGTGGTGCCGGACGATGCGCCGCGCTGGCAGTACTATACGATCAAGCTTCTCATTGTCGTGCCGATATACGAGGTTCTGCTTCTCGTCTGGGGAACGCTGCTGGGGCAGCGGCGGTTCTTCTGGCTGAAACTCCTCCAGACCGGCCGCTTCCTCGCGAGACCGTTTCGGCGTGGGAGAAGGTGAAATCAACGCCCCCCTTGCGCCCCGCCGCGCCCGCGCCTATACTCGCCGACGACATGTCCTACCAGGTAGAAATCAAGAAGGTTCCCGAGCAGCACGTCATCAGCATCCGGACCCAGTGTCACGTCGCGGAACTCGGAGCAACGCTCTCGGAGATCCTGCCCGAAGTCTGGCGCTACATTCGCAACAGCGGTGTTACCCCCAGCGGGCCGCCGTTCACGCGTTACCACGGGTTCTCGGACGACCGGGTGGACATCGAGGGCGGGCTTCCCGTCCCGGCACCGCTTCCCGGCGAAGGTCGCATCGCGGCCGGTAAACTCCCGGGGGGACAGGTTGCGACGATGCTCCACCGGGGCCCTTACGACAGGCTTCCGGACGCGCACGATGCGCTACACGGCTGGATCGAGGAGAACAAGAAGGACCCGGCGGGCCCGCAGTGGGAAGTTTATCTCACCGACCCCGGGCTCGAGCCCAACCCCGAGAACTGGAAGACCGAGCTGATGTGGCCGATCAAGTGATCCGTTCGGTTTCCTGGCCGCAATGAAACGGAACATCGACACGATCATGCTGCTCGGTGCGGGCGAACTCGGCCGGGAAGTCGTCATTTCCGCCAAGCGCCTGGGGAAGCGCGTCGTGGCGGTCGACCGCTACGCGGGCGCGCCCGCGATGCAGGTGTCGGACGCGTTCGAGGTGGTCAACATGCTCGACGCGGAAGAACTGGTGGCCGCCGTGGCGAAACACCGCCCGGACATGATCGTCCCCGAGATCGAGGCCATCCGCACACAGAAGCTTCGGGATTTCGAATCCAGCGGGATCGTCGTCATCCCGACCGCAGAGGCCGCGTTCCTCACCATGAACCGCGTGGCGATCCGCGAGGTCGCGGCGAATGAACTCGGGCTCCGCACCGCGAAGTACGCCTACGCGACGACACTCGACGAACTGCGCGCGGGCACGGCGCACACCGGGATTCCGTGTGTCGTCAAGCCGGTGATGTCGTCGTCGGGCAAGGGACAGTCCGTCGTGGAAAACGCGGACAGGATCGGCCACGCATGGGACTACGCGTGCAGCAACATGCGCGGCGACGAGAAGAAGGTGATCGTCGAGGAATTCATCGACTTCGACCTCGAGATCACGCTGCTGACCGTTCGCCAGTGGGACGGGCCCACGCTCTTCGTCGATCCTGTCGGCCACCGGCAGGAACGTGGCGATTACATGGAATCCTGGATTCCGGCGGCCCTCCCGCCCGCGCGGCTCGCCGAGGCGCAGCGCATGGCGAAGAAGGTAACGGATCGGCTCGGCGGGGCGGGCATCTTCGGCGTGGAGTTCTTCATCACGAAGGACGAGGTCGTCTTCTCTGAGCTCTCACCGCGACCCCACGACACCGGCATGGTCACGATGATCTCGCAGGATCTCTCCGAGTTCGATCTGCACGTGCGTGCCATCCTGGGACTTCCGATTCCGGTCATCAACTACTTCGGTCCGTCGGCGTCCGCCGTCATCCTCGCCGATCGTGAATCGCCCCGCGTGGCCGGTTACGACGGGGTCGACGCGGCGCTCGCGCTCCGCGACACGCAGATTCGAATCTTTGGAAAGCCCGACGCGCGCAAGCATCGCCGCATGGGAGTCGCACTCGCGCGCGCGGAAAACACCGACGCGGCCCGCAAACTCGCGAAACAGGCCGCTGACTGCGTCACCATCCGCTACGAGTAGTTCACCCATGAAGTTCACCTGGATCGGAGGTCCGTCGTTCGTGCTCGAGATCGGACCTTTCCGCGTCGTGGGCGATCCGGTGCTGCGCGAGAGCTTCGAACTCGAGGGCGCCGGCACGGTCAGGCGCCTGTCGCCGCTCGCGCCGATCGATCTCGCGGGTGCGGATGTGGCACTCGTCACGTCGCTGCGGCCCGACCATTGCGACAACGATGCGCTCGCGCGCTGCGGTGCAGGGACGGTCCTGGTTCCGGCGGGGGGGGATGGCGTCGTGGAAGGCGCGTCGATGGTGACTCCGGGTGAGAATGTGCGCGTGGACAGAGGGCCCGCGGCACTCACGATCGCGGCCGTTCCGGCCGGACAACCCGGTGCTCCGGGCGCTCGCGACAACGGGTACTTCCTGTGCCTCGAGTCGGGCGCGAAGCCTTTCACCGTCTACGTCACCGGCGACACGACGTTTTCCGAGGAAACGCGCGAAATCCAGCGCGTGCACGGCTACTCGAACCTGCTGGTGATCCACACGGGCGCGGAGCGTTCACCGGATGGAACGTTGCGAAGCGCCGACGCGAAGGAAGCCATGCAGATCGTCTACCGCATGCAGCCGAATGCCATCGCGCTCGTCCATCACACGACGTTTTCGCACTACATCGAGCCCGTGGCACCCCTGATCGACAAGATCGGCCTCACCATCTACGAGAAACGCCTGCGCGCGCTGCGCGAAGGCGAGTCGTTCCAGAAGACGCTCGCGCCGGCGGAATAGCTCACCAGCGGAAGCGCGTGCGCATCGCCGCGTCGCGCAGCCGATCGAATAGACTGAAGGCGGCGTCTTCGCCCAGGTACGGGATGTCGATGCGGTGCGTTCCGCCGCCGGCGGTGTCGGCCGCGAGCGACGCCATGCGCCAGCGGCGGTCGAACGGGGTCCTGCGCATCCGCGTGACCTGGATCTTCTCGTAGCGCGCGGTGCTCACGTGCTTCCACAGCCACCCGGTCCGGAGCGACAGGTGTCCGTCGCCCAGGGCGTAGCCCAGAGCCCGCGCCTGCCCGCGCGCGGCGAACCACGACAACGCGGTCATCAGCGTGAGTGTGACCGCCCCCGTGGCGACGTCGATGCGCCCTGCAACGAATGCCACCGCCAGGGTCACCCACAGCCATTGCCGAAACAGCCGCCAGCGCGCATGGTGGTGGACGGGCTGCCAGTGCGCGTCCGAGAGCGTGACAGCGGGGAGCACTTCGCCGAGCAGGCGGTCCACCTCCGAACGGGGCAGGATCGGCGCCAGCCATTCACGCGTCACGGCGGGATTCTCCTGGGTGCCGCCCGCTGTCAGCACCCTGACGCTGACTCGACCGACCTTGCGCTGCAGGGGGGACTCGCTCACCGTGACCATCTGGATGCGGTGCATCGGAATGGTTCCGTGAACGCGCGTGACGAGCCCGCTCGATGAACGAAGCTCGTTCCGATGTTGTTCGAGCTTGAATCCCCACAGGCGGACGAGCGCCCAGCCAACCGAGAGAATCCTCACGACGACCAGAACTCCCACCAGTCCCCCGCCCAGCAGGACGAACTGGCGCGCCGTCCAGCTGCCGAAGCCGAGTCCGGCGCCTGCGATCGAGCTCCAGAACGAACGAAGGATGCTGGCCGACGGCACTTCACCGACGTTGAAGAAGTCCAGCTCCCACATCACGCCGAAGGCGGCCCCGACCACAACGAGTCCGCGGTTGTCGATGAGACCGAAGGTGACGATGTCGCGGATCCCGAGGCGAACGAGCACGCGGGTGTCGCCGGCACCCGCCGCGGTCTCGCGCGCGTCGTCGGCCGCCTCCACGCCCGCCCGCTGCTTCCCCTCGAATACGTGCCGCCGCAGCTCCTCGAGGGCGGAAAGCGAGAGCACGCGCAGGCGCGCTTCCGGCTCCGTTCCACCCGCCGTCTCGATGCGCACTTCCGCCACCGCGAACAGGCGATGAAACGGATTACGGACGGTTTCGATGTTCTGGACGCGCGCGTAGCGGACATGCCGCTCGTTCCGGAAGAAGAGCCCGGACCAGACGATCATCTCGTCCTCGGCGAAAGCATAGCGGGTGGTGAAGTAGCGCACGACACCGGCGATGGAGAAGGGTATCGCGAGCCACATCACCCACATTTCCCACGGGGCCCACGATGTGGAACGCGCTGCGAAGATGACGAACAGCGCGGGTATGATGAATCCGCGGAGCTGCGCTGCTATCGCGAACAGCGGAGAAACCGGGTGCAGGCGATGCCTAGACGGCGTCGCCATGGCCGGTAACGAGCAGGTGGTCGCGGATCGACAACGCGGTGGCGTGGTCGATGCCGTGGAGTGTCACCTGGGAATGTTCGGTGCCGGCCGTGTACACGTGCAGGCGCGCGAGTCCGAAGTTCCGCTCCAGCGGGCCCTGTGACACGTCGGTGTGCTGCACGCGCGACCGCGAGACGGCGATGATCTTCCGCCACAGGACCCCGCCGCGTATCTCGATCTCGTCCGGCGTCACCCGGTAGGACGCGTGCCGGTGCTCGAGCACGGGCCATGTCCACACCAGAATCCCCCAAAGGCCGGCCAGAACGAGAGCGCTCGCGGGGATCACGATGCGCAGGATCGCGGGCAGATCCACGAGGACGGCGACGAGGGCGGACGCTAGCAGTGCCGGGGGAACGACGATGAGCATCGCCCAGCCGCCGAGGGCCCGCGAGTAGGCGACGAAGCGCGGGTCGAGCTGCCGGAGCGCACCGTCGGCGATGGAGGTCACGAACTGACTTTCTCCTCCACCAGCCGTTTGAAGCGAGGATGGTCGCGCAGCGGATCGAATCCCGGGTGCATGCGCATGAGCGGCGGCGAGAACGTGGATGGGACCGAAAGCAGGAACTCGAGTTCGCTTATGGCGGCTTCGTAGTCTTCGACCATGATGTAGATGATGGCGCGTGTATTTCGAAGATCGGCGCCCGCCAGAGCGTCGCGCTCGATGGGGAGCAGGTCGACCGCGCGGTTGATCGTACGGACGGCCTCACGCTTCCGGTCGAGCATCGCCAGCATCGTCGCGTACACCGTGAGCCGCCGCGGATCATCGCTCCGGACGATGTTGCTTGCTTCCAGGAACGTCTTCAGGGAATCCGCGTAGGCGTTGACCCTTGCCTCGTCACCCGCAAAATGGTACGCCGCGGCATGCGTCATGAAGTAGTTGGCGGTGTCGCCGCCGGCGATGGCCTTCAGGTTGGGCAGGTGGCGCCGGACGCTCGCGTAATCACGCAGCATGATGTCACACTCCGCCAGCAGGGCGGCAATCGAACTGTGCCGGGACGCGATCGGGTCCAGGAGCTTGCGGCAGTTCTCGACGTCGCCCGCGAGCATCATGGTCAGACCGCGATAGATGGTGAACACCGGCGAATTCGGGTCCACCGCCTGACCCCGGTCGATCCAGCGCTTCGCGTCGTCCCAGCGGCGCATGTAGACGAGCGTCTGGATCAGGGTTCCGATCCGATCAGGCGTACCGGGATCGAGTGCGATGGCGCGCTCGATGTTCTCCACCGCCTCTTCCCAGCGGCCCTGCCGGCGCTGCACGAACCCGATGGCTTCCAGCACGTCCGGGCTGTTCGGCTGCATCTTCGCGGCTTCGCCGAACTCGCGCAGCGCGCGTTCGTAGTCCCGGCTCCCGTAGTAATGGTAGTAGCCCATTGCGATGTGTCCCGCCGGCTGGTTGGCGGAATGGCGGGTCGCGGCCAGCGCCGCATGTCGTGCCTGCTCGAGCCTCGGGAGTTCCGTGTGCAGCCCGTTGAAGTACTGATTGGCGTAGACACGCGTGAGCAGCGCCTGTGCCTGGGCGAACGTCGAGTCGAGGCCCACGGCCTGCTCAAGTAGGCCGAGGGACGCGTCGATATCCTCGCGTGATATCGCATTGTCGAAGCCGGCCCGGCCGCGCATGTAGAGGTCGTAGGCTTCCAGATTCTCCGTGGGTCGCGCCGCGATCGCCGCGCGTTCGGGAGCCAGCAGCGTGACGTTCAACTCGTCGGCCACCTTCGCGGCGATCTCGCTCTGCAGGGCGAAGATCTGATCGTACACGCGGTCGAAGTTGTCCGCCCAGAGATGCGTGTCGTCATTGATGCGAATGAGCTGCGCGCTGATGCGGACGCTGTTCTGGCCCCCCGACTTGTCCCAGCGCACCGAGCCCTCGAGCGCGTAGTCCACGCCGAGTTCCTTTCCGATCTCCCGGAGGTTCTTCTGCAGTCCCTTGTACTTGACCGCACTTGTGCGCGATATGACGCCCAGTCCCGAGAGTTTCGCCAGGTGGGTCGTGATCTCCTCTGTGACGCCGTCGGCGAAGTACTCCTGATCGGTGGGACCCAGGTTCTCGAAGGGAAGCACCACCAGCATCTTCCGCTTCGCACTGGCATCCGGAACCAGCGCGGTTCCGCCCGGTTCACGATTCAGCACGAACCAAACCGCCACCGCGACCAGCGCCAGCGCGGCCAGGGCCGGCAACAGCCGGCGCGCGCTGCGCGGCATGCCGGCTCCGATCCGCTGACCCGCACCCGCCCGCCGCAGGTCTTCGATGACCTCGGCGGCGCTCTGGTAGCGATCCTTCGGATTCTTCTGCAGGAGCTTCGCGATCACGCTTTGAAGCGCCGCGGGCGCGGTGCGGTTGTGCATCCCGACCGCGGTTGGCGTTTCGTTGACGATCGAGTACGTGACCGCAGCCTCGTGCTCGCCCTTGAACGGCATGCGCCCGGCGACCATCTCGTAGAGAACGACGCCGAACGAGAACAGATCGGAACGGCTGTCGACTTCGCCGTCCTGCACCTGTTCGGGCGACATGTAGGCGGGCGTGCCCACCGATGAGCCCGCTCTCGTGACGAAGGTGCTCGCGTCGCGGCCGCGCGCGAGCCCGAAGTCCAGCACCTTCACCTGGCCGCGTGATGTGAGGAAGATGTTGTCCGACTTGATGTCGCGGTGGACGATGTCGTGGTCGTGCGCCATCGCGAGCGCGGAAAGAATCTGCGGCGCCAGCTCGAGCGCGCGCTCCCATGTCATGGCGCCGCGCCGGACGAGACTCCGGATCGACTCGCCCTCGATGTACTCCATGGCGATGAAGACGTGTTCCGGGGTCTCCTCGATGGCGTGGATCGCGACGATGTTCGGGTGGTTCAGCTTCGACGCGGCGCGCGCCTCCCGGATCAACCGGTCCCGGGCATTCGGATCGTCCTGGATGGCCTTGGCGACGAACTTGAGCGCCACCTTCCGGTGGAGCTTCTCGTCCTCGGCCAGGTAGACGATGCCCATGCCCCCCGCGCCGAGTTCCTCGAGGATCCGATAGTGGAGTATCTTGCTTCCTATCAGCGTCATGTTGATGCAGTGTAGAGCACCCGGATGGTTCCGGCAATCGCAAGTGAACCCGTCATACGGCGGATCAGCATCGCGGGTTGCGCAGGCGGTCTCGCATCAGGCGGGCGATTTCGCGGCCCGCAGGGTCTCCGGACGCCTCCAGGGCCCGCACCACACCCTCCTGATCCTCGAGCGCGCGGTTCTGATTGAGCTTGAACTTGCCTTCGATGCGATCGATCGGGATTTCGAACCCGACGATGGCCTTGAGTTCCGCCTCCATCACCGGTTCCGATCTGGTGACGTCCCAGGGGTGCCCGAGAGGCGCCTCGTGCACGTCGACGAGACGCATCACCATGGCGTGCAGTGCCGGCTCGCCGACGATCCGGACCTCG
>CAZPUV010000006.1:18223-23557 GCA_964589805.1 uncultured bacterium
GGCGTTCCGGTAGCGTGAACCACGGCGTAGTTCCAGGTCGGGACCGTCTCCTGGTGGTGGTACCAGGCCGGTGAGACATACGAATGGGGGCCCATGAAGACCACCAGCGATGGTGCCGCGCCCTCGAACGCGCGCCAGTGCGGATTGGCTTTCGCCATGTGAGCGATGAGTGTGCCGTGTGCGCCGCGATCCGTGTCAATCATGAACGGGAGGTGAGACGCGAAGGACTCACCGTCGCGATGCGTAAACAATGTGGCGAAGTTGTATCGTTGGATCAGGGCGTGGAGTTCGGGTGTATCGTCGTTGCGATAGGAGTGCGGCGTGTACATGGGTCCATGATACTCAATGCGACACCGCCGCGGCAACGAGAGCCACGAAAGCGAAACGGGCCGGCAGCAGGAAGCGCCGGCCCGCGGGCATGCTCGTATCGCGGTCAAGCCGCGCTACGTGCCGTTCGAGAAGCGGCACACCTGGCCGCTCTTCCCCTGACCGGTGATCACATAGCCGACGTTGACACCGAGGGCGTCCACGACGGGCTGGTAGCCGGTTTCTCCCGGGTTCGCAGCGGGCCCGTCGACAGGCTCGGTTCGCGCCCGGCTGAACGGGTTGAGCAGGCGCTGGTCCTGCGGGAGCATGTCGATGATCGTATCTCCATCCGGAACCACGTCGGTGAGATCCGCGGCGTAGACGCCCGCGTTTCGGACGCTGAAGTCCTCCGCGGCGACCTGGACGGCGTGGCTGTTGGACTTGACGCCGGCTTCCTTGGCGTTGGTCTGCATGCGGACGAAGTTCGGAATCGCGACCGCGGCGAGAATTCCGATGATCACAACAACGATCATCAACTCTATGAGCGTGAAGCCTCGCGATTTCATGACTGCTACCCCTCGATGGATGCGCCGCGCCGGTTGCGGCGGTCGTTCGTGGTCGTCGGTACGGGGAGAGCAAGCCGTGTACCGGTGGCAGGGGTCGATGGAGCAGGACTCCTCACGGGGAAGAGAAATGTCGTCGAGTGGCCGAACGTTCCCTCGCGCAGAAGCCGGACAGGCCGGTCGGGCCCCTAGATGCCCGCGATCATGCGCGAAACTTCCGAACTGTGGCCAAAACCGGTGATGGTGTAGCCGATGGGAGTCCCCGACCCGTTGAGGATGGGCTGGTAGCCGCTCTGGCCGGGGACGGCGGCCTGGCCGTCGACCGGCTCGCTCGCCGCGCGGGTGAACGGATTCTCCAGGGGTCCGCCTCCAGGAAGCAGGTCGACGATGGAGTCGCCCCCGGGGTTGGTGTCGGTGAGGTCCATGGCGTACAGGCCAAGATTCGTGACCGAGAAGTCCTCGGCGGCAAGGCGGACCGTATGACAGTTCTCCCGCACGACGGCCTCGCGCGCCCGCAGCCGCATATTGGCCATGTTCGGAATCGCGATGGCCGACAGGATGCCGATCATCACGACCGTGATCATGAGCTCGACCAGGGTAAACCCGCGTGTGTGCTTCATTGTCGCGTCCTCCAGGAGACTCGCCGCGGTGTAAGCAACCGCCGTGCCCCGGCCCGGTCGCCCGCCCCGGCGTTCCGCCGACGGGCGCGCAATGCCGGCGCGCTCCGCATCCCTCCGGCGGCATCAGGATTCGCCCTAGGAGAGTTGAATCGCGGATTGCAGATAGCGCAGCAGCTCGTCGGCGACGGACATGTCCTCGCCGGGGGCGATGCGCTTGTAGTGGGACAGGGCTTCGTGGGCGGTCCGGTAGTCCTCGGTGAGTGCCGTCACGAGCCCCAGGTTGAAATAGGCGCTCGCGAGGGCAGGATCGCACTCGATCGCCTTCTCGTAGTGCATGCGCGCGAGCTTTAGATCGCCGAATTCGAAATAGAGATTGCCGATGTTGTAGTGGGACTCCGCATGGCGCGGTTCGAGCGAGAGCGACTGCGCGAAGCATTCGAAGGCTTGATCGAGGTCGCGCTTGATCGACCTCAGCACGCCCAGGTTGCACCAGGCGTCGGCGGGGAAGTCACCTTCATCGATCGCGCGCCGGTACATCTCCTCCGCGCGCGGGTCGCCGCGGTCGTCGAGCAGGATGGCGGTCTCGAAGATGCCCGTCTGGAGCGGAAGCGGAACAACGTCGCCGAGACGCCCGGTCGCTGGTGCGTCCGGGCTGAACAGGTTCATCTGACCCTCGGCCTCCATGCGCGTCGTCTTGCCCGGTTTGCGGGCGTCGGCGCGCTGGAAGCCGATGCGCGACACCGCTTCCACGGGAAAGCGGATGATGTTGCCCGGCCGGGCCTTGATGTGCTTCGTGCTCACGTTTGTCTGCGAATAACGTCAGGCGGTCTTGCGCGCCTTCGCCCGGGTCTTCGTCTTCGCCCGGGTCTTGCCCGCGGCCTTTGTCTTCTTCTTCTCCCTGGTGACCGCCTTCTCGGTTGTCACCTTCTCCATGGGCTTCTTCTTGCCCTTGGCCTGATCGATACTCTGCTTGAGCGCGGTCATGATGTCCACCACTTCCGGCTCCTCGACCTCGATGGCGACGATCTCCTTGCCCTCGATCTTGGCGTCGATCATCTCGCGGACCGCGTCATTGTACTTGTTCTCGAGTTTCATCGACTTGAGCGACGTGCTCATCGAGTCGATCAGGCTCTTGGCGAGTTTGAGCTCGTCCTTGTTGGCCTTGTGCGATTCCACCAGCGGCACGTCCTCGATCTTCCGAATCTCCTTCGGATAGCGCATCTTGTAGAGCACGATCCCGTCGCCCTTCGGCGCGATCATCACCACGTCCTCGCGATCGCGCAGCACGACCTTGCCCACCCCCATCTTGCCGCTGTCTCGGAGCGCCGACGAGAGCAGCGAGTAGGTCCTGGCGGCGACCTCGCCGTCCGGACCGGCGTAGTAGGGTGCGTCGAACAGCGTCGGGTCGATTTCCGACGCATCCACGAAGCCCTCGATGTCGATGACCCGTGTGCTCTTGAGCTTCACCTTCTCAAGGTCGTCCTTCTCGAAGATCACGTACTGGTCGGGCTCGTACTGGAACCCCTTGACGATCTCCTCGTTGTCCACCTGGTTGCTGCACTTCTTGCACCGCTTGTCGTAGCCGATGCGGCCGTTGCACTCCCTGTGGATCTGGTTGAACGAGATGGACTCCGCCGTGTCGACCGCGTTGTAGACGCGGACGGGGATGGTCACGAGGGAGAAGCGAATATGACCTTTCCAGATGGATCTGAGCGCTGGCATACGTGTGCTCCTTTTCTCCGGCGGCCATGAGCAGACATTGCCGGTTGTTCCGAGCTTCCCGCAGACAATTCGTCGGTGTCAAGATAACTTCCCGGAAGGTGTTTCGCCACACCATGTTGGGGTTCTTCCGGCGCTGAATGGCAGGGCGCTACTTGGCGCGCCGGATGAACTGACCCCGCACCGGCTCCGCCCAGGGCACCGTCTGGCCGTCCACGATGATCGATTCGAAGCGTGCCGGCAGCCCCTCGGCCGAGAGGATGTCCGGACCGTCCTGGAGGTGGTAATGGATGTGCGGTTCGCTGGTGTTGCCGGAGTTCCCGCACAGCCCGACGAGCGCGCCGGCCGCGACCCGGTCTCCCGTCTTCACGCCGAGCGACGTCGGCTGCAGGTGCGCGAGAAGGGAGAACTCCCCGTTCCCGTGATCGATGACAACTCCGTTGCCCACCGGATTCGCCGTGTTCGTGGTGCCGATTTCCTGGTCGGGCAGACTGTCACACGACCATACGACCGTTCCCGCCGCGGGAGCCAGAACCTCCGCGCCGTAGCAGTGGTAGTCGGTGAGCTTCCTGCCGTCGCCTGCGTGGGTCGACCCGTTCCGCACGATGACGAGGTCGTACGCGAAGCGCTGGCTCTTCGACACGGCGTGGTAGTTGTCATCGATGAAGCGTCCGCCCCAGAACACGAACCACTCGCCGCGAAACGGGAGGTCGAGCCGGGTCTTCGTCTGGTAGTCGAGCTTGGTGGTGGGATACTCGCGCGTGGCGTCCGGCTGGATCACGAGCCCGGCCACGCGGCCGTCGGGCGCGAAGGCGATGAGGAGCGTCATCGGGTACTCGACACGCTCGAACCTGCAGCGTGCGCGGTAGACCCACATCGTGCGTTCCCGGGCGATGGCTTCGTCGAGGACTTCCTTCAGCGTGCCGAACTCGACCCGGATGCCGGTGAGCATGGCGTCGAAGCGTACCGAGTCGCCCAGCGCAGCGCGCATGGCGTCGTCGAAGGCAGTCCACAGCGGACCGGCCTCGCCGCGGCTCACGTGGGGGGTGAGCGCCCTCGCTTTCGCGAGCGCGGCGGTGGAATCGAGGGGCGCGTCGGCGGCGTGCGAGATGGTTGCGCCCGCCGTCGCGAGTACGATCGCCATGCAGAGTGCGCGTGAGGTCATGCGCGTGATCGTAGCAGAGAGACTGCGGGGCGTACAGAGCGAGCGCTGCCGCGCGGAAGACAATCGTGGTGCGCGCGTCCTGCGCATGCCCGCTCATGAATCATCGACCATCGCGGATCGCGATGAACGATGCGACAAGAAGTCACTTCAGAATGTGACACATTGCGTCTTGTCGTTCTCGTGAACATCAGTAAGTTGGAAGTAACGCTCCTCCCATGGTGCCTCGGAAGGCTGCCAGAAGGAGGAATCGTGTCCCTGCAATCGCTCTCCGACCAGGCACTCCTGTCTCGAACACTCGAACTCACCCGTGCCGAACGCCGCGTCACCATCGACGTGCTGCTGCATCTGAACGAGATCGAGCGGCGCAAGCTCCACCTCACGCTCGGTTACGCATCGATGTTCGCATACTGCACGCAGGCCCTGGGCTACTCTGAGTCGGCGGCGGTGCGCCGGATCCGATCGGCGCGCTGCGTACGACGCTTCCCGGAAGTGCATGGGATGCTCGAACGCAACGACGCCAACATCTCGACGGTGTCGATGATCTCTGGTCTGTTGAAGTGGGAGAACAAAGACGCACTTCTGGGACGCATCCGCGGGTGCTCGCAGTCGCAGGTGCGCGAGATCGCGGCGGAGCTGGAACCCCGTCGGTTGCCCCGTGAGGTGATCCGGCCGGTGGTGGTGCCACGGACGCCGCCGGCGCCGGTGCCGCTCGAGATGCCCGCGCGTGCTGCGTCGCCGGCGTGCGACGCTTCGGTGGGGCGCGATGCCGCGGTGGCGCACGATTCCACCCCGGCCGCGGCAGCAATCGGCGCTTGTGAAAACCAGACGTACCGCCGCAGCGGCGGTCAAGACTCAGCCAACGCGGTGGCGATCGTCGAACGGCGGGTGCGGGTGTCGTTCACGGTGGGGGAGGCGTTCATGCAGAAGCTCGAGCGGATCCGGTCGATCGCGTGGCACCGGC
>CAZPUV010000007.1:0-22978 GCA_964589805.1 uncultured bacterium
TGGTTCGTGCCCGGCCGATCGAAGAAGCGGTGAATGCTCTGTCGTCGGTCTGCGGTGTCACGCGGTGCCCGGCCGGCCTCCGCCCGGTCGAAGAGGAGTAAGCTCACCACCTGGGGCCGCGTGAAGGCTCTGTATCGGTTCGAATAGTCAGGAGCGCGCATGACCCGTCGCTCCTGCGGACGCGACGCGAGCGGTCGCGGATAGCACGTACATCAGGGTCATGGACATCGAGAGGGCCGTCAAGCGAGCGGAACAATTGGGTGCGAAGATCTTGCTCGCACCGGTGGAGCTTCCCGAACAAGGGAAGATTGCCCTGGCTTCTCAGCCTGTGCGTCCTTTACGCCCTCTACAGCGGTGCGGCGGATCGCATCACATCTCTCTTCCGATCTGGCTCGCTGATCGAATCTTCCCGATTTGCGGCACGCTGCACGGGATCGCTCTCGTGCTGATTCCGGTACGGGTGTTCGCGTGATCGTGCGGTGTGCGATGCTCCGTCTGGTTCGCCAGAGCGAGAGTGCTATACTGACGGTGACCGACATTCCCCCTGGAGGTATCTGATGGCACTGCAGAATCCGCCTGTTTCCAGGACACAGATGCTCATTCGAAGACCGGTGTCAGAGGTGTTTGCGGCCTTCGTCGATCCCGAGGTGACGACACGATTCTGGTTCACGAAGAGCAGCGGGAAACTCGAGGAAGGAAAGAATATCCGCTGGGATTGGGAGATGTACGGAGCGTCTGCTTCCGTAAGCGTAAAGAGGGTCGAGGCGAACAAGCGAATAGTCATCGAGTGGGACGATCCTCCGCGGACCGTGGAGTGGGCGTTTGCTGCCCGGGCGGACAACACCACTCTCGTCAGCATATCGGAGCGTGGATTCTGCGGAAGCGATGATGAGGTGGTAGCTCAGGCCATCGACTCGATGGGCGGCTTCACGATGACGCTCGCATCCCTCAAGGCGCTGCTTGAACACGACGTTGCCCTGAATCTCGTGGCTGACCACCATCCCGACGCCCACAGGAAGGTCAACGACTGACACAGTAGCGGCAAGTGGGCGAACGGAATGTCGAGGGCGCGTCCTTCTCGACCAGAAGTTATCCGGCGCGGTTCAACCGGTCCACGATGTCCAGCAGTTCATAGATGTCATCGATGTCGTGGTCGGCGCCGCTCTCCTTGAATCCCTTGGTGTCGCCGTAGCGCGCGAACACCGTGATCATCCCGAGGTTTCCCGCCCCGGTGATGTCGCGCTCCGGCCAGTCGCCCACCATGATGGCCTGATTGCCCTCGAGCTTGAAATGATCCAGCGCGCGCTGGAATGGCTTGGGGCTTGGTTTCCGCACGCCGGTGTCGTCGAAGGTGGTGACGAAGTCGAACATGTGGTGGAGTTGGAGGTAGCAGAGCCGCAGCCATGCTTCCTTGCGCGGCGCGTCGGACACGACGCCGAGCTTGATGCCGCGCTTCATCAGTTCGATCAGCGTGATCTTGACGTGCGGGTAGAGGACCAGAGAGGCCTCCTTAGCGCGCCGGTAGCCGACGATGCCCGCGGCGTGGATCTTGTAGTCCACCTCGCCGATCAGCTCCTCGAGCGCGTGGTCGAAGACGTTCTGGAACTCGATTCCCTCGCGCTCGTAGATATCGTAGATCTTCTTCTTGATTTCCTCCGGGGAGAAACGCAGACCCGCGTCGATCATGGCGTCGACCGCGGCGTCCACCCCGTTCTCCTTCATGCGCATGAAGTCGGTGAGCGTGTTGTCGAGATCGAAGATGACGGCTTTGATCATGATGTATACTCTCCGTTCCTTGCTGGTGCGCCGGTGGCTCTGTTCGTGTAAGATGGCGCCGGAGAGAGGCTCATTCTAGTGGAAGACAGTACTCAGCGCAACACCCCGCCCGATGTGTTCACCGCGGTGAACAACTACTTCCTGTTGTTCTTTTGCGCGAGCTGTGTCATCTCCAGCATGTACATCCAGCAGCTCTTCGCGATGGCCGAGCACTACCGGGAGGGGATCGGCGTCTCGTCGGTGCTGGGCATCATCTTCCCCGTCTACCTGCTCACGCGCCGCTTCCCCTCGGGCATCCGCCGCCAGCTCCGCATCGCGAAGCCGCGCTGGCACCGCCTGGGGCTCGTGATCGTGGCCACGGTCGCCGCCGTGGTCCTGGTCGACCAGATCTACGTGATCACGCAGCACTTCAACCCGGTCCCGGAAGGCTACGCCGAGGTCATCCGCGAGTTGAAACCCACTTCGCCGGTCCAGTTCGCCGTTACACTCCTCGGGCTCTGTATCCTGGTTCCGCTGGCCGAAGAGACGGTCTTCCGCGGACTGGTCCAGCAGGTGTTCACGCGCAACATGGGTCCCCTGGTGGCGATCCTCCTGGCCGGAGCGACGTTCGGCGCTGTGCACTTGAACGCCCACCTTCTTGTGAGCATCGCGGTGTTCGGCTGGTTTCTGGGCTGGATCTACCACGCAACGGGCAACCTGTCGTACACGATCGTCGCCCACGCGATCTTCAACACGGCGGCGCTGGCGCAGCTCACCTGGTCGCACGAGGCAGAGGCGGGCGGGCTCCCGGTCTATCTGCAGGACATTCGGATCGTCGTGGCCGCCCTGGTCGTGATGGTGTTCCTGCTCTTCAAAATGAGAGAGGGAGGCTCCGAAACGGAACCTCCCTATGAACTACCTGCCGGGTAGCCGGCGGCGGATTACTTGACGGACGTGCTGATATCTCGTCCGACGCTTATTTCGCCGTTGTCGATCCGGAGGTTGAACCCGCAATCCGGATTGTTGCACACCCATGCCTTGTACATGATGGGCGCGCCGTCACGGCCGTAGTCCGACAAGGGCAGTAACAGGCCCTTGTTGCATTTCTGGCATGGCGGAAAGACCTTCTCCATATCGCCGCCGTCCACACGCCCCCGCATGAACGACATCGTCACCTCCCTTTCATCACCCGCTCCGGCGCCACTCGACCTTAACTGCGAGTGAAACAAGCTGTTGCATCCGCACCGGAGCGCCGCGCGCATTATCCCGGTGCCCCGAGGGGGGTGTCAAGGGGTATGTCGCGCCTCCGGACGCGGCCCGCGGACCTCAGAGCAGCCGTTTCACCACGAACACGCCCACCATCGCGAACATGATCGCGAGTTTCCCCAGCGTGCCCACGATGAAGCCGATCCAGGCGGCCACGCCCGCCTTGCCCGCCTGCATGACGTCTCGACGCGCCAGCAGTTCGCCGACGACCGCTCCCACGAACGGCCCCAGCAGAATCCCCGGAATCCCGAAGAAGACGCCGACGGCGGTGCCAATCACCGCACCCCACATCGCCTGCTTGCTCGCACCCACGCGTTTGACGCCGAGTGCGCTGGCGATGGCGTCGACCACATAGGTGAGCCCCATCAGCACCGCGATGATCACCAGCGTCCAGACACCCACGTACTGGAAACTCTCCGCCCACGCGGCCAGGATGAGCCCCGCGAACACGAGCGGCGCGCCCGGCAGCACCGGCGCGATGACACCGATGAACCCGGCGATCACGCAAATCGCGGCCAGCGACCAGAGAACGATGGACTGGGTCATGCGGAGATACTACCGCATCCGGGTCAGGTCTTCAGTTGCTTCTTCTTGGCGGCCGGAAACAGCACGTTGTTGAGGATCAGTCGGTAGCCCGGCGAGTTGACGTGGAGGTTCAAGTCCGTCGGCGGGTCGCCGACGGCGTGCTGGTAGTCCTCGGGGTCGTGGCCGCCGAGGAATGTGAACGTGCCGCGACCCGCGTTGCCGTGCAGGTACTTCACTTCGTCGTGGATACCGTCCTCGCCGAGGATCACCACACTCTTCTTGACCAGCGACTTCTTGAACCCCGTCGTCTGCCCGAGGAAGCCCTTTACGTAGCTCACGTGGTTCTGGGTGAGCATGGCGGGCACGGGGTCGTATTTCGCGGAGAACTCGAAGAGCGTGAAGTAGTCCGCATCGCTTCCTCGCGCCGTCGCGTAGTCGCTCGTGTCGATGTCGGAGAACTCGTACACCAGCGGGCTCGTCACGAGCCTGAAGCCCGTGAACGCAAAGCAGCGGTCGTAGTCGAGCTGGTCCTGGAAGCCGGGCGTGATCCCGTCGTAGTCGAATTCCTGGGCAACGATGTCGACACCATGCGCAGAGAGCGCGATGTCGTAGGTGTCGCACGCCGAGCACATCGCGAACAGGAAGCCGCCGTTCGTCACGTACTCGCGGATCTTCCCGGCCACCGCCTTCTTCGCCTCGGAGACCTTGGCGAAACCCAGCCGCCGCGCGCGTGCCTCGGAGTCACGCTGATCGGCCTGGTACCAGTCGGTGTGGCGGTAGGCGGAATAGAACTTGCCGTACTGGCCGGTGAAATCCTCGTGATGAAGGTGGAGCCAGTCGTACTTCGGCAGGTCGCCCGCGAGCACCTCTTCGTCGAAGACGCGCGCATATGGAATCTCCGCGTACTCCATGGCCAGCATCACCGCGTCATCCCACGGCTGCTTGAGCGGCGGGATGTAGACCGCCACTCTGGGCGCCTTCTCGAGGCGCACGACCTCCATGTTACCCTGCACGATCTCGGCCTGGATCTGGGCGACCTGCGCTCCGCTCACCGTTTCGAACAGCACATTCTTCAGTCGCGCTTCGAGGATGAGCTCGTCGGCGGCCGGCACGAGGAAGCTACCGCCACGATAGTTCAGCAGCCAGTCCACCGTGTGCCCCTTCGTGAGCGCGTCGTAGGCGAGCCCGTAGGCCTTGAGGTGGTTGGTCTGCGCGAGGTCCATGGGGACGAGGATCTGCTGGGCGAGCACGGGTGCCGCTAGCAACGTCAAGACCACGACAGTCATCATTGCTGCGAGACTACGGCGCATACGTCGTCTGTTCCTTCTGCTTGCGCACCCGCTGGATGTCGCGGCGTACGTCGTCGAGCATCGCATACTCGGGATATGACATGAGAATCTGCTCGTACTCGTGCTGTGCGCGGTCGTACTGGCCGAGGCCCTTTTCGTACACCTGTCCGATCGAGCGCAGCACCACCGGCGACATCTCGTCGCGCGGGTAATCGTCGAGGAATCGTCTCAGGGTGGCAATGGCTTCATCATAGCTGCCCCGGTCGAAGAACACGAGACCCAGCTCGTGGAGCGCGCGCGGGCGCACCGGATCGTCCACCAGCCGGCTTCCGATGCTCTGGAGCCCCGCGACCACGGCGGCGGTGTCGCCGATCATCTCGGCCTTCCGCGCCGCGAACCAGTCGTCGAGCGACGGCGACTTGAACAGGATCCCCTCCTCGATCACGAGGGCCGTCGCGATGGCGTCGTTGGTGTATGCCGAGTGCGGCGCGCCTTCCGCGAGCGAGCTGAGTGTGTCTCGTGCGAGAGCGTACTCCTTCTTCATCGCGAGTTGGACTCCGGTGTAGAACTGGCCGGCCTGCGCAAGCTCGGGATTGCCCGCCCGCGAGAGCGACTGGAGGTAACGTTCTGCTTCCTCCGTTCGATCCGTGCCGATGTAGACCTCCGCGATCCGCGAGGCAAATGTTGCGGCCAGCCGGCGCGCGTTCACCGATCCCGACCGATACGCGTTCAATGCGTCGTCCGGCCGTTTCAGTTTCTTCAGCAGCACGTCGCCGCGGGCGATGTACGACCGCTCCGCGAGTTCCGAGCCGGGGAACTTCCGCGAAATGTCGTGGTATTCCGCCGCAGCGCGCTCGAGGTACGCGGTGCGCTCGGCGGGGGGCACGGCCGGGTTCAGACCGGAGCCGCACTGCACGTAGAGATCGGCGAGCGTCCACCTGGCGCGGTCGATGTCGGGAGAACGTTCGTGGCCGCGCACGTAGGCTTCCGCCGCGCGCAATCCGAGGTCGATGAAGCGTCCGCGGCGCGACCGTGGTTCCGCGTCGGCCCGGGCGACCACATCCTGCGACAGGGCCAGCAGCGTGCTTCCGTCCGACGACGGATCGGCGTCGGCGCGAAGCGCCATGTTGAGCGAGTTCTCCACCAGACCGCGTTCGAGATAGTGTGCGGCGAGAACGTCCATCGCGGCAAAACCGTCGCTTCCGCCCCGGTCGGCCCGCGTGTTGAGATACGCCACCAGTGTTTCGCGATCGCGGTTCGCGTCGTGCAACACTTCGATCATCTTGCTGCGCACGAGCCGGAAACTCCGCGGATCGGCCGCCGTAAAGGCGAGGAATTCGTCCAGCGCCTTCCGGTTCTCACCCGCCTGCTTGTACAACGTGGCAATTTCGAGAGAAAGCGCGCTGTTCCTCGGATTGCGTTTACGGCCGCGCTCGAGCACGCCGACCGCGTCGTCGAGACGCCCGAGATCGCGCAGCGCCCCCGCCACGATCTTGTACGCGGCGATGCTGTGGTTGTTGGCCTCCAGGATGCGATCGAACACCTGCATCGCCTCGCGCTCGCGCCCGGACGAGAAGTGGATCGACCCCAGCGACTTCCCCGCTTCGAGATTCATGGGGTTCGACTGCATGGCCGCCCTGTAGTAGAACACCGCGGAATCCTGGTTCCCCACCACCTGCATGCCGTACCCCATGCGCGCGAGGATGTCGTCGCGCCCGGGATAACGCGCATTCAACCGGCGCAGCAGCGCCAGCCCCGCCTCGGGGTTGACGGCGAGGAGGCGCGACGCCTCCAGGATGTCGGCGCTCACGGTGAGGGGGTCGGCTGCGAACGGGGTGCGTACGCGCGGCTCCTGCGCGGGCGAGGAGCCGGCGGCGAGAATGGCTACGAGTGCCGCGAAGACGAGACGGGTCCTCACGTCACTGGCCCCGCGGACCGGGCTCAGCCGGAGATTCGTCCGCCAGGGCGCGGAAGTACATGCGGATCAGTTCCTCGAATTCGCCCGGAGCCTTCAGTTGCATGGCACGCTGGATCTCGTCGCGGAGTGTCTGGGCGTCCGCACCTTCCGGGCGGCGCCCGAGCGTGCGTGAGAAGACCTCCTCGGCGGTGACGCTCTCGCGCTCCTTCTCGTAGTCGCGCGTGTGCACCGAACGCTCGGCGTCGAGCATCCGGGACAGAATGCGCTCCTGCTTGCTCAGCAGATCGTCGTCGAGTTGCCCCCTCCGGAGCGCCTCCACCACGGCTTCCATGTCCTCGATGGCGCGATCCAGCCGGCCGGGCGCCCGGCGCTCATCCTTGAGCGATTCCTGGATCTGCCTCGCGATCTCCTGCAGCGAGCGTTGCTCACCGGCCAGCCTCTCGAGCTGCGCCTGCCGCTGCTGGCGCAGCGCTTCTTCCGCGATGCGCAGCTGCATCATGGCCTGCGTCTCGCGCATGATGTCCTGCTGGCGCGGAATCAACGACTGCAGCATCTGCTGCGCGCTCGGGCGTCCCTGTCCGCCCTGTCCCGACATGCAGCTCTGCGCCGTCCGCAGGAGTTCGATGGTCGCCTTGTTGAGTGACTCCACGGCGTTGTGCGCGTGGGCGGTGGACATGAACGGCTTCCGTTGCTCCAGGAACAGCATCGAGCTCTGCATGCGCGAGATGGCGTCACCCAGCGCCTGCATGAGATCGGGCGAAACCGACATGGTCATCATTCCGATCTTCATGATCTCGTTCGCCACCTTCTCCGTGGCCTGCAGGTAGCTCAACTGCTCGAAGGCGAAGTTCTCCATCACCGCCGGCTCCTGCTCGATGTTCGCTCCCTCCTTGAGCCCTCCCGCCAGTTTCTCCTGGCGGAACGACAGGTCCAGCGTCTGGCGGGCGAACTTCTGGAGATTGGCGGCCATCTGCATGTTCATATTCTGCTGCATGGCCTGCTGCGCCCGCGTCGCACGCTTGAACAGGCTCGCCATCTTCTGCATCGCCTGGCGCTGCTGCTGCATGGCCTGTTGCTGCTGTTGCTGGCGGAGGTTCCGCGACGCGTTCTCCATGTTCTCCTGCGGCCCCTCCCGCGACTGCATCTCCTGCGACATCTGCTCGAGCTCGCCGGACACCTGCGGGTCATCCATCTCTTTGGAGAGTTGCTCCGCGGACTTCTGCATCTCCTGCGCCTGGCGCGCCAGCTCCTGCTGGCGGTCGGCCAGTTCGTCCATCTTTCCGCTGTCCTTCGCGTTCGCCTTCTCCGTGTCCTCGTTCAGGTCCGCCTGCTTCTCCATGAGGTCCTGGGCCTTGCGGACCATTTCCTCCATCATCTGCTCCTTCTGAATCTGGCGCAGAAGGCTCGCGGTGCGTTCGAGGCGCTCGAGCATGTCCCTGGTATCCAGCTCGAGATTCTCGAGCGCCTTGCGGATGTCCTCGGGACTCATGTTCTCCATGGCCTTGCGCATTTCCTGCATGTACTTCTGGAGCTCGGCGGAGTTGATCTCGTCCATGAGCTTGCGGATCTCCTCCATCTTTTCGCCGATTTCGCGCGTCGTCATTTCGTTGTCGGAGAGCTTCTGCAGCGTCTTGTCGAGCGACTCCTTCACCTCTCCCAGCTTCTCCTGCACGGACTTCTGGCGATCGATGGCGCGGTCGAGTTCCTTCTTCTGCGACCATTCCATCTTCTCGGTCTTGATGAACTCGCGCGAGATCTTCTCGAGCTGCTCGCCCAGCTGACGACTGTCCTGGATGGCGCTCTCGAGCTGTTCGGCCCGGCGGCTTTCATCCTCGCGCGCGGTGTCGTACAGTTCGGCGATGGTCGGAACCGTGATCCGGAACAACTTGCTGCGCGCGGTGCCGGGACCCGTGACGACGTTGTTGTCGGCCACTTCGACCAGATACTCCACCGAGTTTCCCGGAAACAGCATCATGTCGGAGAGGTCCCAGCGGTACGCGACAGCAATTTCCCTCTTGTTGCGCTGTTCGCCCAGCGGCACGGCGATGCGACCGAAGTCGGCGTCGCCGGTCTTGCGGTGGAACAGGGTCGCGCGCGTGACACCGTAGTCGTCGGCCGCGATGAAGCCGATGTCCACCAGCCGCGTGCGAGGCATCGCCGTGTCCTCGCCGGGTTCGAGCACGTCGACCGTGGGCGCATGGTCGGGAAACACCTCGACCGTGTACGCCAGCGGGTCACGCGTGGCGAAACCGAGCGTGTCCTCGAGGAGCACGCGATACTGGCCGTCGGCGAGGGCGGTGAATTCGAACGAGAGGTCCCGCCCCGTGTGGGCGACCGTTTCCGGTTCCTTCGCGTCGAATCTCACGCGCGCGGAGCGCAGCGGGTTGTTGCTCCGCGCCTCGATCTTCACGCGCGTGCCCTCGAGCGCCGACACGTTGCCGGCGTTGTCATCCAGCGTCCTCGCCGGCTCGCCGGTGTACGCAGGTGGGGTGAGCGTGGCGCGCACGTCCGTCAGAATGGGCTCGTGCACCACCGTGATCGTGTATGTCTCGCCCCGGTAGTCACCGGCCTGGAAGAAGTACGACGTGGTGCTGCGAATGTCGCGGAAGGTGTACTCGTAGCGATCGAATGCGACTTCCGCCGCCGGGTCGCCGGGAACGCGCTTGGTCGGCTCCGTCTTCCAGAAGTCCGCGGAGAGGTTGAACGAGATCTGCACGGGCAGGTTGCTCTGGCCCATGTCGAGCCCGCTCACCGCGACGGTGCTCCCGGCGAGCACGGTGACGTTGCCCGGACTCCCGAGAATGTTGGGCCGGTGGGGCATCGCGGCGATGTCGCGCGGCGCCATGACCCGCCGGCCGGCATCGGTCACCACGTGCGGATTGACGAGCGCGATGCCGAGCAGCACGATCAGGCCGCCGAGCGCAACCGGCACGAGTGCGAGCTGGCGGCGGTCGAGGAAGATCGAGCGGACCCTGATCCCGGAGAGCCGTTCCACTGCCTGGCGGATGACCTCTTTCACGAGGTCGGGCGAATATCGGCGCGACGCGGCATCGTCACGGCTGAACTCGAAACCGGCGCGCACCAGTTCCTTGAGGTCCTGGCGGCGTTCGATCTCCGCGGCGAGTCGTTCGAGCCGCGGCATGCGCACCAGCGGAAGAACGATGAACCAGCCGACGAGCAGAACGACGGCGGTGATCGTGATGCGCGACACCCAGGTGGCCACGGCGAGGCTCGGTGCTTCGACGAGCGCCGCCCATACGACGATCGCGAGCAGGAGCCACGCGGCACCCGCGAGCACGGAGACGAGACCCGAACCCGCGTGCAGCGCGGCCGCGCGCAGGAGGATCGAGCGCAGGTACCCGCGGAGGGCGTCGTTGCCGGCCGGTTTCATGCTTTCTCCCGTTGCGTTACAGCAGCACGCCCTGGATGAGCGCGTACATCAGAACATTGACCGCCATTCGCATGGCCAGTTCCCGCTTCTCGGGCGTGTCACGGTGGACATCAACGTCCTCGAGACCATCGCCTATGTCGGATTCGTACGTATAGAAGATCACCAGGCGGCCGTCGATGGTGACGCCGTACGCCTGCGGCGGCTTGCCGTCGTGCTCGTGAATCTTGGGCAGCCCGGGCAGGGCGTAGAAACTGCTGAAGATCGGGTGGTCCGCCGAGATCTCCTCGAGCGGCCGCTCGGGAAACACCTCGCGCACCATGGCGCGAAACGACTTGTCCATCCCGTAGTTGTCATTGGCGAACAGGAAGCCGCCATCTTCCAGATAGGCGCGGAGCGCGTCCCTCTCTTCGCGCGAGAGTTTCACCGTGCCGTGGCCCGTCATGTACAGGAACGGATACGCGCGCAGGTTCTCGCCGGTGAGCGAGACGACCTTCTCCTCCTTGAATGTGCGCACTCCGGTGCGCCGCTCGAACTCGGAGAGCCAGTTCGGAATCGACGACGGGTCCGCGTACCAGTCACCGCCGCCGCCGTACTTGAGCCGGGCCACGCGAACACCGTATTCTTCGGAGGGGTTCCCCTTGACCGGCTGGGCGGCGCTTTCCACCGGCGCGGCGATGGCGCCCGTGATCCACACCGCCAGCAATGCTACAAGGGGGGTCCGCATGAGTTAACTCCGTGCCAACAATTATAGTTAACGGCGCGCGCGCGCGCAAACGCCCGGGTGGCGAGGGACTTGCAGGTTGCGTGCCCCGAACCTGGCTCCTACTATGGTGTTGAAGCCCGGGAGGGCATTCCCGTTCCCCTGGGAATCGAAGGAAATGATGAGAAATATCACGCTCATTGTGGTCGCTTTCGTCCTGACCGCCTCCGGCTGCTCCGGAGGGTATGACCGGGAGCTTCTGGGCGACCCGGAGCCGCTGGCGATCGCCCCGGCGCGGGAGGCGCCCGCGGCCGAGGAGTACGACGCCGGCGATGCGGGCGAGGTGTACGATGAGACCCCCGCCGACTACGCGGCGTTCGACGAGTTGGACGGCTACGGGTCGTGGCGCCGGACCGACGACTTCGGCATGGTGTGGCAGCCGCTCGTCGTCGTCGGCTGGCAGCCGTACAACCACGGGCACTGGATCTGGACGTCGTATGGATGGATGTGGGTGTCGTACGAGCCGTTCGGATGGGCCACCTACCACTACGGTTACTGGTGGTACGACGGGGCTCTGGGCTGGATGTGGATTCCGAGCTATGACTGGTCGCCGTGCACGGTGCAGTGGTTCCATGCGGGCAACTACATCGGCTGGGCGCCGCTCCCGCCACCGGGGCACCGGTGGGGCGACCCCTGGCACGACTACGGCGGACCGCGCAACGGCTGGATCGTGGTCGAAGCCGGCAAGTTCAAGGAAGTCGACATCGGCGAGAGCCGGGTGCCGCCGGCGCGTTTCAAGGCCGACTACCGCAACGGAACCGCGGTCATGAACTCGCCCGAAACGCGGTTCGTCGAGCGGGCGACACGGCAGGGCGTGAAGGAGACCTCGGTACGCATCGACACGCGGCGCGTCGGCGGGCGCGAGTTGAAGAAGATCGTCTATCCCGAGCGCGAGCGTGAAATCGCCGATCGCTTCCCGATGCCGGTCGTCAATCCGGGACAGGGCTTCTCGCCTCCGCCGCGCGGAGACAATCCCGGCGTGACCACGCCACCGCCTGATGCAAAATCGAAGGGCACGACGAAGCCTCCGGCGACGGAACGCAAGCCGCCGAAGTTCAAGGGCGGATCCAAGGACGACAAGGGCAAGGACGACGGCAAGTCGAAGGGCGACAAGGACAAGGACGACGGCAAGTCGAAGGGCGGGAAGGGCCGATAACGCCGGAGCCGCGCGGGCAGCGGATCCTGTCGGTCAACAGCGTCGACGGAACCGGTGGTTCACGCGCGTCGCAGAATCAGTGCCGCTTCCACGCCGTTCCCGCCTTCCACATTGTGAATCGTGACGTCGCCACCCATTTCCCGCGACAGCGTGCGGCAGATCGCGAGCCCGAGACCCGTGCCCGTCGTCTTCGTGGAGAAGTAGGGCTCGAAGAGACGCCGCGCGGCCTCGTCGTTCAATCCCGGGCCGGTGTCGCGGAACACGACCCTGACCGCCGGTGAACCATCCACCTCGGTCTCGAGGCAGCGCACGCGAAGTTCCCCTCCCCCCGGTTCCATCGCCTCCATAGCGTTTTCGATGAGATTGGCGCAGATCTTCCGCACCGCCTCCGCGTCGGCCAGCACCCGGGCATCACGCGCTCCGTTGTCGTAGTCCACGCGCACGCTGGACGGGTTGTTCATGTACGGCGTGACGATGCTGCGCACGAGCGGGTCGACGGCGTGCGGCCTGACGTCGAGCTGTTGCATGCGGCCGAAACTCGAGAACTCGCCGGCGATGCGCTTGAGCACATCCACCTGATGAATGATCGTGTCCGTACCCTCCACGAATATCCGTTCGAACTCACCGGACTTCTGTTCGTAGGCACGGCGCATGAACTGAGTGGAAATCCGGATCGGTGTGAGCGGATTCTTGATCTCATGCGCGATCTGGCGAGCCATTTCGACCCAGGCGGACAGCTTCTTGGAATGGATCAACTCGGTGAGGTCCTCGAACACGAACACGGTTCCGGCGTAGCGGCCCTCGGTCTCGAGGCGCGTGCTCATGTACTTGATGGTAGAGCGGCGGCCGCCGGTGTCGATTTCGAGTTCGCCGCTGGCGAACGATTCCGGCGCGCGCGCGTCGGGGATGAGCAGCGCGAAGATGCGCGTCGCGTGCCCGGTTCGCGCAACTTCGGCGGCAGGGCGCCCGACCGCGTCGGACGCGGCCACGCCCACGATGCGCTGGGCGGCCGTGTTCACCGTGCGTACCCGCCCCTCGGCGTCCGTGCTTATCACCCCTGCCCCGATGTTCTCCAGGATCGCCTCGAGATAACGCCGCCGCTCGTCGAGCACGCGCTGTGATTCCGCGATGCGCTGGGTCATCTCGTTGAACGCGCTGGCAACGATCCCGATTTCGTCTGCGCGGTCTTCCCGCAGGCGCACGTTGAAGTCGCCACGACTGATGCGTCGCGTTCCCGCCACGAGTTCACGGAGCGGCTCGAACACGCCACGCGCAACCACCAGGCCGAGTGCGATGGTGGCGGCCAGCAGGAGGGCGAAGCCCCCCAGGATCACGGACGTCGCACGCTGCACTTCCAGCGAGTACGACTCCGGACGGAAGAGCAGCGGCACCGCCAGTGCCGCCCGTGTGGGCGCGAGCGCCACTTCCGCGCTGTCTGCGGCCGCGGACCGCCAGTATGCCACCGGAAGGTAGGCCACCTGGAAGTCGTAGCTGCCCGCGCGCTCCGTGGCGAGCGCGCGATCCGATCCCAGCAGCGACACCTCGACGAACGCCGTCGCGTTCATGGTCGCACTGATGAAGCCGCCGGCGAGCAATCCTTCGCGGCTCGATGCCACCAGGTTGCCTTCGACGTAGACGTTGACGTCCGCGCCCACCTGGCTCGCGATTTCCGCCAGGAGATCTTCATCGACGACACGCGCGTAGTAGACATAGAAGCTTCCCGCCCACTCGTCCCGCGACACGCGCATCGGTGCGCTGAACACGCCCACGTGCACCACGCCGTCCACCACCACGATCGCCAGGTCGTCGACCGACACGCCTTCTACGGTTCCAAGCGTCGCGACACCCCCCGCAGAACCAACCGCAGCGTCCTCGAACAGCCCCGCGATGCGCTTCCCGCCCAGCGACCGGACGCGCGGCGCGTCCACGGCGAACAGCGCGGCAAGGTCCGTGCGCGCAATGAAGAACTGCAGCTCGCCGTGCAGCAGGTTGGCCATCGCCTTGCGCGCACTGAAGGCTTTTACCGACGCTTCGTCGCGGCTTTCTTCCGTGAAGCGCGTCTTGATGAAGTCCACCGAGAAGAGGCCCAGAATGACGACCGGCATCAGCGCCACGAGCAGGAACGAAGCCAGCAACTTCTGCTGGAACCCGAGACGCCCGCCCGGCGTCAGCGTTGGCAGAACGCGGCCGATGCGCGGCACCGCTCCCATTGCCACCACGGCGAGCAGCATCGCCAGCGTGTAGATGAGGTACAACGAGAAGAGCGTCGACCACCGGAGCAGGTGTTTCGCCGGCGACGGCACCACGAACCCCGCCAGCAACGTCTGACCCCCGTTGCCCAGATCGTGCGCGAGGACGCGGTAGGTCTGCGTCGGCCCGCGCAGGATCGGCCACGTTCCCTCGCGCGCGCGCTTGAGCAAGTCCTGCGGAACGCGCACGCCGACGGCGACATGTTCCGACGACGATTCGGTGATGCGCCCGCTTCCGTCCAGACGCGCCAGCAGCAGAGCTTCCGGCTCCTCCACGCGCGGCGCCACGCCGCCCTCCTGCACGTTGCGCAGAACTTCGGGGGTACGCGGTCCCGTTCTGGCCGCGAGTTCGAGGCTCCCGAAGAAGAACGGAACGTCCACGATCACCTTGCCGATGACCCGCTGCGAGAGAGCACCCTCGCCGAACACGTCGCTTTCGTCCACGTTGAGGATGCCCCGGTAGAAGCGCACGATCCCCTGCGGTGTCGAACGCGTCAGGTCGAGAACCGCCCAGCGGTCCTGGTCGGGCGTGTCCGTACGCTCGCCACCCTCCGAGATGCGCGCACGGTACGGCATGTCCACGGAGAATTCGCTGATGACGCTGTCCGTTTCCGTCGTCACGTGGATCGCACAGCTGTACCCGAGCAGGCTCAGCGGACCGTCGGCCCAGAGGTCGAACGCGAGCCGGTCGACGTCGGGGGCGGACGGCATGCGCAAAGCCTGGCGGATGTCGTGACGAACGGCGTATTCGCTCAGCACGTCCTCGATGATGACGACCTTCCAGTTGTCGCTCGGAGCGGCGAGTTCGGCCGCCTTCTCCGTCACGAAGCCCTTGCGGAGATCGTCGTAGTCGCGCGCGAGATACGTGTACGCCGCGCCCGACGATATGACCACGAGGCAGAACGAAATGATGGCCACGGAAACCAGGTCTTCACGGTGTACCACGCGCGGCGCGAAGACGACGAACAGGGCGAGCAGCGTTCCTATTCCCACGAAGTCCCAGCGCCCCGCAACGAGACCCGCGACAGCCAGCAGAGCGAGCGCCGCGAGGCATGCTGGGCCGCGCCGCGTCTCGCCGACCGCGCGCAGCAGGCCCCAGATCAGGAATACGCCGGCGAGCAGGATGCCCGTCGCCATGAGGAATACAGCCGCGTGCAGGACGATGACTCCGACGTCCGTGATCTCCATCGTCTCGCCGAGGAGACGGGGATTCGCGTTCACCACCACCGTCCTGGTGAAACTCCGGAGAAGCTCGCAAACTCCCAGGAACACGCCGGCGATGACGGTTCCCTCGATCACGAGCAGCCGCCCCGGGAGTCCGCGATCCTTGACCGGCGGCAGAGCCGCAGTTCGTGCACGTGCGATGCGCACCAGACCGTAGATGAGTGCCACCAGGAAGAGCGCCGTGACAGCGAGATCGAACGTGCTTCGCATGAGTCCGCCCAGCGTGGGTGTGGCGAACACCGACGGATCGAAGAGATGGCTTTGCGTCCAGACGTTCCGCGTGCTGAACGACAGGAGCACGTAGCGAAGCGTCACCATGAACGCGGCGTAGAGTGTTGCACGCGCAATCGTGTCACGCCGGCCAGTGCTGCGAGGTATCCAGCGCATCGCCTGAACACACATCGCGACGAGTGCCGCTAGCGCGAACACCCGGCCCCAGAGCCCCCGACGTGCGGCCCCGCTCTGTGTGTAGTGGTTGAAGGGATGACTCACCGCCACGACGTTCACGATGAGATTCCCGACGCGACTCCGGACCTGTGCCTGCCCCTGCAGTCCGTTCTCGTCTCCCGATACTTCACCCGCCGGTTCGACGTTGGCGGGGAATACGAAGTACGAGAGCACGGAATCTTCACGGACCGGCGCCCTCTTCGAGACCGAATCCGGAAGCGCTCGTGACGGTTCGGGCGCGGACCGGTGTGCGGAGGCGATCAGGCGCTCGCGCAGCCGGCGCTGTTCTTCCTGCTGCTGCTTGAGTCTCGGGAGGCGTTCGGGCAGGTTTCCGGTCGCCGGAAAGTAGTCAAAACTGACGCGGGCAACCGCTCCCCGACGAATCTGATCGGCCAGGCTCGAACTCTTGAGAAAGCGGTTGTTGACGCGATAATCGACCTCGAGCGGCATGTCGACCAGAACGGTGGCAACACGCGGGCCTCCCTCGGAGGCCGTAATGGGCACGATGTGGGAGAGGATCTGGTAGAGCGAGACGCTCCGCGTGTAGACCACTTCGGCGCCGCTCGCGAGGAACATCTCGTCCAGCAGCGACGTCGACTGCGGCCAGCCCGCCCATGCGACACGACGGCCGTCCGGGTCGAAGAGCTGCAGCCCGATCGCTGTGCCGGGCGAGAAGGAGCCTTCGCTCGCGGCAGACCGCGCCAGCGAATCGAGGAGCGCGAACGACGACGACGCATCCGAACCGACCGGTGCCGCGAGCGCGCGTACGTGGGTGCCCACGCGTCCGGCCAGCGACGTCGAGACGTCCTCGAGTCGCGCCACCTCCGTCCCCACATCGGCCAGTGTCTTCGCGATCAGCAGGGCCGACTCGCGCGACCACCGGGTCCGCAGCCGCTCCGTGTCACCGGCCGGGGCCGTGAATGCCACGAGCGACACTGCCGTCAACACCAGCGCAAGCCACACACCTCCGCGCCGTTGCGGGCCTCTACGCGCCGAGAACGCGCCGATGGCCGCCAGCGCGAGCAGCCCGGCGATTCCCCACACCGGCACGCGCGCCGCCCACGAGACGGCCGCCAGGTGACGGGCGAAGAGCAACGCCCATGCGCCCACGAGGCACAGCGCCGGGAGGAACAACATCAGTCGTTGGATAGGCATCGTGCGTCACCGTTCGCGCCGCCCGGACAGCATATCACGGCAGGTGGCACAGCGAGCATGCGGGGAGTTCAGCGGATGGACTTGATCTCGTCCACAACCCAGCGCTCGCGGTCGTCCTGCTTCTCCAGGTGCAGCGAGACGTACACCTTGTCCTTGAACAGACGGCCGTCGTCCGTCTTCTGGTAGTGACGCTCCGCGATGGCGAAGGACTGACCCCCTTCTTCGCCGGGCTTTCGGTACTGTGTGAACTCGAACTTCTTGGTGATCGTGTAGCGGAACAGGTCCTTGAGGAGATAGTAGCTCTGGTTGCGCGAGAACGTTCCGCCCGACGGACCGGTCCCCTCCACGGAGATTGCCACTTTCTGGCTTCCGAAATGACGCAGGATGAGGTCCACGTTGCGGGTATGCCAGCCGCGCTCGATGTCGCTGAAGACGTCCATCGGTCCGCCCGTCTTCACGACCCTGGCGCTTTCCTTCTTCTTGTCGTCCCGGTCGTCACGGCCGGGCTGCTGCGAAACAACGGGTGGCGGGTTGCCCTTGGAGCGGGCCGCGGGGGTCTGCGCCGGACGCGCCCCGGCGCCGTCGGGCAGGGAAATCCATGCGAGCCCGGCCGAAAGCGCGATGGCGAGAGCCGGCGCGGTTATGCGGAAGGTGGTCCTCATGACTGGACCCAAACTACGGGAGAGGAGCAAGGGGCGTGCCCCGTCGTTACCTGTTGGTAATAAATGAATTGGCCCGCGGACCCGCGCCAGGGTGTCGCCCCCGGGGGACAGTGGTGTCCCTGGAAAGGGACATCGCCGGGCTCGAGTGACCTCGGATGCGGACTCTACTTGGCCTTCTTGGGCCGCCAGAGCTGCCATTCGATCAGCACCGGCGACGCGATGAAGATCGAGGAGAACGTACCGATGATGATTCCGAGGGTGAGCGTCAGCGCGAAGTCGCGGATCACCTCTCCCCCGAAGACCAGCAGGGCCGCCAGGGCGAGAAGCGTCGTCCCGCCGGTGATCACCGTGCGCGAGAGTGTCTCGTTGATGGAGGAATTGACCAGCTTGCCCAGCTCCTCCTTGCGCCGCAGCCCGAGGTTCTCCCGGATGCGGTCGAACACCACGATGGTGTCGTTGAGCGAGTAGCCGACGATCGTGAGCAGTGCGGCAATCACGCTGAGCGAGATCTCCATGCCCACGAACGAGAAGAACGAAAGCGTGATGAGCACGTCGTGCGCCGTCGCGATGATGGCCGCCACCGCGAAGCGAAAGTCGAACCGCCAGCCGACGTAGATGAGGATGCCGAGCAGCGAATACATGATCGCCCAGAACGCGGCGGTGCGAAGCTCCGCGCCGATCTTCGGGCCCACGGACTCGACGCGCCGCACGTCGACCGCCTGGCCGCCCACGCCCGCGGACACGGCGTCCTTGAGTTTCTCCGCCACCTCGGCCGCGTCCCCGACGCTCTTGACCTTGATGAGGTAGTCGCCGGCTTCCCCGAAACGCGTGATCTCCGCGCCTTCGTAGCCCGCCGCCGAAACCACCGAGCGGATGTCTCCCACCGGCACCGGCGTCTCGAGGCCGATTTCGACGAGGGCACCGCCCGCGAAGTCGATGGAAGTCTTGAATCCACGATGAAGCGCAAACGAGACCACACCTGCCGCGATGATGACCGCGGAGATCACCATCGCCTTGCGGCGGATATCGACGAAGTTCACGTTCGCATCGGTGAAGAACTGCATATTGCCTTCCCTGCCCTAGACGCTCAGGCGCTCGATGTGGCGCCGGCTTGTGATGAGGTCGTAGACCACGCGCGTAACGACGAGTGCGGTGAACATACTGGCGATGATGCCCACGGTCAGCGTTGTCGCGAAGCCCTTGATCGGCCCCGTACCAAACTGCCACAGGACGAACGCGGTGATGAGCGTCGTGACGTTTGCGTCCATGATCGTCGAGAACGCCTTGTCATAGCCCGCGTCGATCGAGGCGCGCACCGTCTTGGCGCGGCGCAGCTCTTCGCGGATGCGTTCGAGAATGAGCACGTTCGCGTCGACGGCCATCCCGATGGTGAGGATGAGCCCCGCGATACCGGGCATGGTGAGTGTCGCGCGCAGCGTCGCCATCACGGCGAGGATGAGCAGCATGGCGAGGATCATGGCCCCGCACGCGAGGAGACCGGAGAGCTTGTAGTACACGATCATGAAGACGAGCACGAGCGCAAAGCCGGCCAGCGCGGCCTTCTTCCCCGATTCGATCGAATCCCGCCCGAGCGACGGGCCCACCGTGCGTTCCTCCACGATCGAGACCGGCGCGGGAAGAGCACCGGCCCGCAGCACGATGGCAAGATCGGCGGCTTCCTCGTCGGTTCCCATGCCGGTGATCCGCCCGTCACCACCCGGGATCTTGCCCTGCACGACCGGCGCGGAGCGCACCTTCTCGTCCAGCACGATCGCGATGCGGCGGCCGATGTTCTCGCCCGTGAAGCGCGCGAAGATGATCGCGCCCTGCCGGTTCAAACGGAAGTTCACGTTGAGTTCGGTCGGATTGTCGGGGTCGGGGCTCGTGGTGGCGTCGGTGAGCGTCGAGCCGTCGAGGGTGGCGTTCTTCTCCACCAGATACAGCATGAAGCCGTTGCTGCCGCCCTGGACCGGACGCGGCTCGTGGCCCCAGAGGAATACCGAGTTGCCGGGGATCGCGCGTTGCGCCTGCTCGGTTTCCAGCAGGAGATCCACGCTCTCCTTGCGCCGCTGGTCAACCACCACGCCGCCGTCGAAGTAGGTCAACAGGAGTGACGTGAACGGCCGGTCCTCCGAAGCTTCCGGAAGGGGCACGGTCTCGGCGGTCCCGGGAATGGTCGGGAGCAGCGAATCCACGTCCGCTCCCTCGCCGGCCGGGGTCGTCGAAGCGGGCTTCGTGGGCGGCGCGGAGCCGATACCCGTCGTGTCCACCACCGTGCCCGTCACCCGTACCCCGCGCAGGTTGCGGTCGAGGGCGGTGAGCGTGCGGCTCACTTCGTCCTGCTCGCGCACGAGCCGGAACTCGAGCTGTGCCGTCTGGCCAAGAATACGGTGGGCACGGTCGACGTCGGAAAGCCCGGGCAGCTCGACGATGATGCGCCGGTCACCCTGCTTCTGAATCACGGGCTCCGCCACGCCGAACTGGTCGATCCGGTTGCGGTAGATCCGGATGGCCCGGTCCATGACGTCCTTCTTGGCGTTGTCATCCAGCTTGGTGTCGTCGACTTCCATCACGAGATGCACGCCGCCCTGGAGATCCAGGCCGAGTTTGAGAGCGGAGTCCAGGTACTTGTCCCGCTCTTCGCTCGTGAGACGGGCGCGCGCTTCGCCATCCATCGAGTAGTAGCGAATGCTCGGGAACAACGCCCAGCCGCAGAACACGACGGCCGCGAAAATGATGACCAGTTTCCAGCGGGTCTTCATCGTTACCTCTGGTTAGAGCTGTCTTGGGCACACTTCCACCCTCCCCAGGGTCGTGCCGTTTGAATGTGGCGCCAGGTTGTCCACGCGGGAGGGCGGGCTTGGCCGGGAATAAAATGAAAGGGCATTATACACGAACGGGTTGCGCGGTCAAGGGGCGTCCGACGGGCGGCCGGGGCGGAGGGATGGCATCCGTCCGACCCGGACCCCGCCAAGACGCTACGGCCGTCCGAGCAGGCGCAGCATGTCCCGCACCGCCCGGTCGAGGCCCGTGAAGACCGACCGGGCGATGATCGCGTGGCCGATGTTGACCTCCTCCAGGTACGGGATCTCGAGCATCCGGGTCGCGTTGTGGTAGTCCAGACCGTGGCCGGCGTGGACGCGCATGCCCAGGTGGCGGATGGCGTTGGCCGCCTCCTTGAGGTTCTTCACCTCGTCCTCGACCCGGTGTTTCGACGCGTTGGAGAACGCACCCGTGTGCATCTCCACGGCGTCGAAGCGGAAGCGCGCCGCCTCGTGGATCTGCTTGAGGTCGGGGTCGAGGAACGCGGTGACCTCGATGCCGGCGTCCCTGAGGGTGGCCACGAGCTCGCCCAGGGTCCGGGGCGCGTCCAGCAGGTTCAGGCCGCCCTCGGTCGTGATCTCCTCGCGCTTCTCCGGCACGATGCACACCGCCTGCGGACGGATCGCGAGTGCGATCTCCTGCATCTCGGCAGTGGCCGCCATCTCGAGGTTGAGCGAACTCCTCACGACCTCCCGGATCAGGCGGACGTCCCGGTTCTGGATGTGGCGCCGGTCCTCGCGCAGGTGCACCGTGATCTGGTCCGCACCCGCCATCTCAGCGGCGAGGGCCGCCGCGACCGGATCGGGCTCGTCGGCCTTGCGTACCTCGCGAAGAGTCGCGACGTGGTCGATGTTCACACCGAGGCGGATGAAGTTTTTTTCCATTGTGCGTATCTCCATTACTGCGTCTGCGACGTTCCTCGCCCGTTCGCGGACGATACCGCGTCCACGAGTTCGCACACCGTGACCATCTGCACTTCTGCGGCGTCGAGTTCGTCGATCGAGCCCCGGAGCGCCTCGAGCGTCCAGGGGTGCGGGTGCCCGATGCCGATCGCCGCGCCGTGCCTGCGCGCCAGCGCGATCAACTCGCGGATCCGGTCCTCCACGTCCTCGCGGCGGTTCGTGTCGTCGTCCAGGAAGATCGTGTTGGACGCCGCCCGGAGCCCCGATTCCACCGCCGCATTATAGGCGACCGACTTCGCCGACGTCAAAGAGTCGAGAAAGAAGACGCCGTAGGGTTTGAGCGCCGCGCACACCGCGCGCATCACGCGCGGGTCGGCCGTGGCCATCGACCCCTGGTGGTTGTTCACGCCGTCCACGCCGGGCAGGCTCTCCATGTACTCGCCCACGACCGAGGCGATCTCGGCGTCACTCATCCCGGTGGAGACGGCCTCGAAGTCCGGGTCGCCCGGTTCGCTCCCCTCCATGGGGAGGTGGAGCAGCACACAGCGCTTGCGTGCGCGCGCCTCGGCGAAGACGGCCTGCGAGAAGCGAAGTTTCGGCAGGATGGAGATCGTCAGCGGGAGCCGCAGATCGATGATCTCGCGCGCGACACCCCCGCGCGCGTAACCGAAATCGTCGATCACGATGGCCACACGCGGGAGCGGCGCGGTTTCGCGGAGGTGCTGTGGCACGGCCTCGGGGACGAGGCGGCGGAGGGTCAGCCGGTGGGTGTCGCGCGTGTGGGTGCCCACGTCGTAGAAGAGGATCCGGCCGTCGTCGCTCTCCTCCGCGCGGCGGAGTACGCCGCCCGCGTGCTCGACGGCGTTGGTGAGCGAGACGTTGATCTGGATGAGGTCGGCGGATTCGTCGCAGCGGATGTCCCAGCGCAGCGGGTGGGACCTCGTGGCCGCCGCGGTGCGGTCGGGGCGCACCCGGATGTGCCTGCGGAGTCCGCTCGTTTCGAGGGCGCGCTTGAGTGCCACGCTGATATCGGCCTGCGCGCGCGGATAGGCGCTGTCGAGGCCGTTGTCCACCAGGAACACCGCCCCCCGCGTGGTCTGGAGGAAACGTACCGCCGCGGTCCCCCCGACCGCCAGGATCACGAGCAGCACCACCACGAACTTGAACGCGCGGGAGGGACCGGAACCGGACTTGGAGCGTTTGCGGGTCATGGGCGTCGGCACGGAGCCGCCGCGCGGAGGCTACGGGGGGAAGACGGGGGTGTCAAGGAGCGGGGTCGTTCATCGGTACAGGGCTTTCACCCCGCCCCAGGTCGATGCCTCCGTGCTCGCGGTCGTTGCCGGAGACTCCAGCAGACCGCCGCGCATATCCTCCCATTCGACGAGCTGCCACCGGGGAGCCCCGTCGGTTCCGGCGTTTCGGACCGTGAACTTCGCCCGCGCACCGGGAATCGAGA
>CAZPUV010000008.1:0-21709 GCA_964589805.1 uncultured bacterium
CCCGGCTTCCGGGATTTTGCCGAAACTCCCCCCCTCAGATCGCGTATTATCTACTTGTTCTGAACACAGCTGTGGCAGACCGGGCCCCCCGCCGCCCGGCCGGTGATGCCGTACCGTGGTGTCACCCGCTTGCCATGATTCCTTTCCCGAAGCAGGTTGTCTGTATGCGTTCGACCCCGCGCGGCCCGTATTTCTATTCGATTGCCAGGAAAGCAGTTACGACTGTCGCTTGCCTTTCGTTGCTGGCGGGATGCGGCCAGAATGGCAGTGCGGGGCAGGCGCACGGAGGCGGCCCGAACGGCGGCCCCGGGGCAGGGAAGAAGGAAGCTCCGGTGCCGGTGGCCATCGCCCCCGCGACCACGGGCGAGATCGCGAGCTTCTACACCGCGACCGCAACGCTCGCGCCGGAAAAGGAGGCCGAGATCCTCTCGCGCGTGGCCGGCGTGGTTCAGAAGCTCCTCCGCGAGGAGGGTGACGTCGTGGCGGAGGGCGCGGAACTCCTGCTGATCGACAACGACGAGTACCGCTTCCGGCACGAACAGGCCGCCGCGGATCTCGCCGATCTGGAATCCAGGATGTCGCGCCTCGAGAAGATGCGCGAACAGGACCTGGTGTCCGCCGAGGAGTACGAAGCGCTCTCAAACGACCTGGCCGCCGCCCGCGCGGCCGAGGGCATGGCCCGGCTCAACCTGTCGTACACGCGCGTCACCGCGCCCTTCTCGGGGCGCGTCGTCACGCGCCACGTCAACGTGGGGCAGAACGTCAACGCCGGCACGCCGCTCTTCGTGCTGTCGGACTTCACGCCGCTGCTCGCGCGTGTGCACGTGCCGGCCAAGGAGTTCAACCGGCTCGAACCGGACCAGCCCGTGGAACTCATTCTCGAAAGCAACAAGGCGCGCCTGCACGGGAGAATCAAACTCGTCAGTCCCACCATCGATCCGTCGAGCGGAACCATCAAGATCACCATCGAGATCCCGAGCTATCCGGCGGGTGTGCGGCCCGGAGACTTCGCGCAGGTCAGGATCGTGACGGAACGGCGTTCGGGCCGGACACTCGTGCCCAAGGTGGCACTCGTCAACGACCGGGGCGAACAGGTGGTCTACGTGTCGGCGGACAGCACCGCGGAGCGCCGCGTCGTCGAGGTCGGTTTCCAGGACGAGAACAACGCGGAGGTCATGAGCGGAGTGGCCGCGGGTGAGCGGGTGGTGGTGAAGGGTCAGCGCACGCTCAAGAACGGATCTGCGATCAAGGTCCTCGCCGACTCGGAAGCGGCACGGGCCGAAGACACCGCGGGCGCCAGGAACGGGTCGTAGATGCGTGCCATCATCGCCATGGCGGTGCGCCGGCGCGTCACCGTCGTCATGGCCGCTTTTGCGATCGCGGCGTTCGGGCTGGTGGGCTACCAGCGGCTGCCCATAGAGCTCTTCCCCGACATCTCCTACCCGTCGATCACCGTCCAGACCGACTTCCCGGACACGGCGCCGCAGGAGGTCGAGAACCTCGTCACGCGTCCCGTCGAAGAGGCCGTGGGCGTGCTGCGCGGTCTCAAGTCCATCCACTCCGTTTCGCGGCCCGGCGTTTCGGAGGTAACCCTCGAGTTCGACTGGGACTCCGACATGGACATGCTGTCCATGGAGGTGCGCGAGAAGCTCGACCGGCTGATTCTGCCCGATGAAGCCGAGGAGCCGATCGTCCTCCGCTACGACCCGTCGCTCGACCCCATCATGCGCATCGCCCTCGCGGGCACCGGCGAGCTCAACGAGATGCGCAATCTCGCGGACCGCAAGATCAAGCTCGACCTGGAAACGATCAAGGGTGTGGCCGCGGCACAGATCAAGGGCGGTCTCGAGGACGAAGTCCAGATCGACGTCGACCAGGAACAGCTGGCGGCGCTGGGGATTCCGCTCGACCAGGTGCGCAATGCCGTCGGCGTTTCCAACATCAACGTCCCCGGCGGTTCCCTGCGCGGCCGCGATTCGCATTTCATCATCCGTACGCTGAACGAGTTCGACACGGTCGAGGAAATCGGTTCGGTGATCGTGGCGGAGCGCGACGGCGCCGCCGTGCGCCTGCGCGACGTCGCCTCGGTGCGGATGGGGACCCGGGAGCGCGAGGAGATCACGCGCTTCAACGGCAAGGAGTGCGTGGAGATCGCGATATTCAAGGAAGGCGACGCCAACACCGTCACGGTGGCGCGCCTCCTCGGCGAGCGCATGGAGGAATGGAAGGCCAAGCTCCCCGAGGGCTACGAACTGGCGGTGATGTTCGACCAGTCCCACTTCATCGAGCAGTCGATCCGCGAGGTGCGTGACTCCGCGGTAATCGGCGGCATCCTCGCCATCATCGTGCTCTTCCTGTTCCTGCGCGAGATTCGCAGCACGGTGATCATCGCGCTGTCGATCCCGCTCTCGGTGATCGCCACCTTCATGTTGATGTACCGGCTCGACATCTCGCTCAACGTGATGTCGCTGGGCGGGCTGACCCTCGGCGTGGGCATGCTGGTCGACAACTCCATCGTGGTGCTGGAGTCGATATTCCGCAAGAAGAAGGCCGGGCTTTCGCTCGCCCGCGCCGCACTCGAAGGCGCGGACGAGGTGGGCGCGGCCGTCGCGGCCTCGACGGCCACCACGGTGGCGGTCTTCCTCCCCATCGTGTTCGTCGAGGGAATCGCCGGGCAGCTGTTCCGCGACCAGGCCATGACCGTCAGCATCAGCCTGCTGGCCTCGCTGGCGCTGGCGCTGACGCTGATCCCGATGCTGAGCGCCCTGGGCGGGCCGGTACGCAAGTCGGACGTGGAAGGCCCGGCCGTCGTGACGCGGGACGACGAGGACGCGGGAGAGAAGCTGACACTGGGCGCGTTCTCGCGGAGCTACGACCGGCTGGTGCGCGGCGCGGTGGGAAGACCCAGGACCACGCTCGCGGTGGCGTTCAGCCTGTTCGCGCTCACGATCTTCTCGGTTCGGTTCATCGGATCGGAACTCATCCCGCCGTTGACGGAGGGAGAGTTCTTCTTCGAGGTGAAGCTCCCCGAAGGGAGTTCGCTCGCCGCCACCGACCGGGTCGTACAGGAGATCGAGCGGGTCGCGGACGCCGACGATCGGGTGGATCATTCCTACGCCCGCATCGGCAGCCGGCTCGTATCCGGCGGACTGTCCGTCAACGCTCTCGGCGAGCATTTCGGGCAGATCAACGTGGCGCTCAAGGACAAGTCGGACGAGGCGGTCGAGGCGGCGGTGGCGGATGAACTCCGCAGCCGGTTCGAGTTGATGCCGGACGTCGTCGCGAAGTTCGGGCGGCCGTCCTACTTCAGTCTGAAGACGCCGATCGAGGTGATCGTCTACGGCGAGGACCTCGAGGCGCTGCGGGAGTACTCACTGGACCTGTCGCGCTCGCTGGAGTCGCTTCCGGGCCTGGTGGACGTCCGCTCGTCGCTCGAGGCAGGCAACCCGGAACTGCAGGTGGTGTTCGACCGCGACCGTGTCGCGGCGCTCGGTCTCGACCTCGGAACGCTGTCCGCGACCCTGCAGGGACGGGTGCAGGGTGTCGTGCCGACCCGGTACAAGGAATCCGACCGGCAGATCGACGTGCGCATCCGCAACCAGGAATCGCATCGCTCGTCGGTGGCCGATGTGCGCAATCTCGTGTTGCCCGGGGCCGGCGGTGCGCCCATCCGGCTGACCGCGGTCGCGGACGTCAGGGTCGACGAGGGCCCGGCCGAGATTCACAGGCTGCAGCAGCAGCGCGCCGCGGTGGTGACCGCGAACCTGGAAGACCGGAGCCTGGGTTCGGCGGTGGGCGACATCCGCGCGCGGCTGGCCGGAATCCCGACACCGCCGGGGATCACGGCGGAAATCGGGGGCCAGAACGAGGAGATGCAGGTGTCGTTCGCGAGTCTGCGTTTTGCCATCGTGCTGGCGATATTCCTCGTCTATCTGGTGATGGCGGCGACGTTCGAGTCGTTCGTCCATCCGCTGATCGTGCTCTTCACGATTCCGCTGGCGCTGGTGGGCGCGGTCGCCGGCCTGCTCGTCACCGGAACGGTGATCAGCGTGATGGTTCTGATCGGTGCGGTGCTGCTCGTCGGCATCGTGGTCAACAACGCGATCGTCCTGATCGACGCCGTGAACCGTATGCGCCGCGCGGGGCATGGAAAAGTCGAGGCCGTGGTGCGCGCGGGGCACATCCGGCTGCGTCCCATTCTCATGACGACCCTCACCACCGTCCTCGGGTTGATTCCCATGGCCATTGCGTGGGGCGAAGGATCCGAGCTGCGCGCGCCGCTTGCGATCACGGTGCTGTTCGGTCTGGCGATCAGCACGCTGCTCACCCTGGTGGTGATCCCCGCGGCCTACGTGGCGGTGCCGTCGCGGGTGACGGTGGAAGTCGACACGGCGAGCGAGGTGTGACATGACACTGCCGGAAATTGCCATCAAGCGCCACGTGACGATGCTCATGATCATCGTGAGCCTCGTGGTGATGGGCACCGTCGCGCTCTTCCGCCTCCCGCTGGCGTTCCTGCCCGACGTCGAGGAGCCGCGTCTCTTCGTCCAGCTCCAGTACGAGAATGCGTCGCCGGCCCAGGTCGAGCGGCTCGTCGTGCGCCCGGTCGAGGAAGCCCTGGGGTCCGTCGGGGGCCTGCGCCACATGTGGTCGAACATCAACAACCAGGGCGCCAGGATCGGCCTCGAGTTCGACTGGTCGCAGAACATGAAGATGGCGCGCACGGAGATCTGGGAGAAGATCGACCGGACGCGCCGTGACCTCCCGAGCGACATGGGGGAGATCCAGGTGTCCAGCAACTGGGACGCCCGCGAGTCTGAGATGCCGATCATCGAGGGCCGCCTGTCCTCCAAGAGGGACCTGAGCGAGAGCTGGGATCTTCTCGAACGGCGCATCGTCAGGCCCCTCGAGCGCATCCCCGGCGTTGCCGGCGTGCGGCTCGACGGCGTCAATCCGCGCGAGGTCCGGATCAACCTCAACGTCGCCAGCCTCGAGGGGCACGGGATGGACGTGAGGGAGGTCATCGCCCTGCTGCGCAGTTCGAACTTCGACCAGTCGCTGGGGAAGGTCACGGACGGAGAGTCGCGCTGGTCACTGCGCGTGGTCGGGACGTTCGCCTCGGTGAAGGAGATCGAGGAATTCCCCATCCGCGCGGACGGACTGAGGCTCCGCGACGTGGCGGACGTTCGTTACGAGGAGCCGCCGCTCGAGTACGGACGGCACCTGGACGGTGACTTCGCGATCGGCGTGACGATCACGTCGGAGTCGAAGGCCAACACCGTCGAGGTGTGCGACGCGGTGGACAAGCGTATCGAGGAGATGAACAGCGACCCCGAGCTGGAAGGCGTCAACTTCCTGACCTGGTTCAGCCAGGGACGCGAGATCAAGAAGACGCTCCGGGATCTGATGTTCACGGGGATATTCGGCGCCATCCTGGCCGCGCTGACGCTCTACCTGTTCCTGCGCCGGGTCGGAACCACGCTCGTGTCCGTCGGCTGTATTCCGTTTTCGCTGATCGTCGCCTGCGGGTTCATCTGGGCCCGCGGAGGGACGATGAACACGCTCGCACTCCTGGGCCTGATCGTCGCGATCGGGATGCTCGTGGACAACGCGGTGGTCGTGATCGAGAACATCTTCCGGCACCAGGAGATGGGCGAGGACACGAGAAAGGCGACGAAGCAGGGTGCGGCCGAGGTCGCGGTGGCGGTCACCGCAGCGACGCTCACGTCGGTCATCGTGTTCCTTCCGCTGATCTTCAACAAGCCCAGCGAGATGAACATCTACCTCAAGGAACTCGGCATCAGCGTCTGCATCGTGATCCTGGCATCGCTGTTCATCAGCCAGACGCTGATTCCGCTGGCAACGTCGTGGTTCATACGATCGAAACCGCGTCCCAAGTCGCGAACGATGATCCGCTGCGAAGGTGTCTACACCCGCATGCTCCTGTTCAATCTTCGGCATCGCTGGCTCGCACCGGTCATCCTCGTAGCCGCGCTCGGTTCCGCCTATTACCCGTTCAGCAAGGTGGACAAGAACTTCGACACCAGCGAGAGCGAGCTCTTCGTCCAGGTGAACTTCGACTTCAGCGAGAACCTGAGCCTGGAACGCAAGGAGGAGTTCGTCACGAAGCTCGAGAAGGCCCTCGACCCGCATCGCGAAGAACTGATGGCCCGCTCCATCTACAGCTTCTGGAGCGACCGCTGGACCATGACGCGGGTGTACCTCAAGGAAGGCGAGGCCAACGAAGAGAACATCACCGATGTTCGCAAGAAACTGCGCGAAGTTCTGCCGGAGATCGCGGGCATCAAGTTCGAGGTCATGGAGAACAACCAGTTCTGGCGGCAGGACCGTGGCAAGCGCATCGCGTTCCAGGTCGTGGGGGAGGACTCCGACGTCCTCGCGGAGATCGGCGATGAGGTCAAGCGGCGGCTCGCCGACATACCCGGTCTCGTCGACCCCTTCGCCGGGGGCTGGGGCGGAGACCGCGAGGGCAACGAAGAGATCCACGTGGAAATCGACCGCGAGATGGCGTCCAGGCTGGGTGTGTCGCCGATGCAGCCCGCACAGGTGGTCGGTCTCACGTACCGCGGGCAGCGGTTGCAGCGCTTCCGCACCCCGGACGGGGAACGGGAGATGCGCGTCACGCTGGACGAACGGGAGGACGAGTCCGTGGCCCAGCTCCGCAATCTTCCCCTGTGGACCGCGCAGGGGGAGAAGATCCCGCTCGCATCCCTGGCCTCATTCGAGCAGAAGCAGGGGCCATCGGACATCAACCGCGACAACCGTCTCACCAGCCTGTGGTGTGGAGCACGGTTCGAGGACGGCACGAGGGAAGAGTACATGCCGCTCGTGACCGCGGCGATGAACGGCATCGAGATGCCGTACGGATACTCGTGGACCTTTGGACGCTGGGAGGAGCGGCGGAAGGAGAAGACACAGGAGTTCCTCACCAATCTCATGCTGGCGCTGCTCCTGATCTTCGCCGTCATGGCGTCGATCTTCGAGTCGGTTCGCCAGGCGATCACGCTGCTGCTGGCGCTCCCGTTCGCCCTCGCCGGCGCCTTCTGGACCCTGTACGCCACCGGGACCGACTTCGACCAACCCGCGGCGGTGGGGCTGCTGCTCCTGATCGGGACCGTCGTCAACAACGGCATCGTGATGCTCGCGCACGTGAATCACTACCGCGGTCAAGGGATGACCCGCCACGACGCGTTGCTGCAGGGGTGCCGCGAACGGTTGCGTCCGATCATGATGACCGCGTTCACCACCCTGGTTTCACTCGTTCCCATGGTCGTGCAGAAGCCGTCACTCGGGGGCGTCTACTACTACTCGATGGCGCTCGTGATCATGGGAGGGCTGATGCTGTCCACGTTCCTCACCCTCATCCTTCTTCCGACCGCGACCACGCTGGTGGAAGACGGAACCAACCGGCTGGCGAGGCTCGCATTGAGACTGCTGGTGATCCTGCGCATCCGCAAGCCGCGGGAAGTGCTGGCGGACTGATACGCGTGGCCCGCTGCCGACCGTCCGGCGCGCCCGGCATCGCGGCTTCGATTCGCGGCGCCGGGCGCTTTTGACGGGTTCGATGTTCGTCTGGTAGCTTCCTCATCCCATGTCCAGATTCCGTTCATTGATGCGCGACCTGCGGGACTCCATCCGCGGAACCGAACAGGATTACACCGCGGGGAGCATCCGCCGGGCGGTGGTGCTGCTGTCCATCCCGATGATTCTCGAGATGGCGATGGAGTCCGTATTCGCGGTCGTGGACGTCTTCTTCGTGGCTTCGCTGGGTGCCTCGGCCGTGGCCACGGTCGGCATCACGGAGTCGATCCTCTCTCTGGTCTACGCCGTCGGCATCGGACTTTCCATGGGCACGACCGCGCTGGTCGCGCGACGCATCGGTGAGAAGAACGCGCACGGGGCGGCCGATACCGCCGTGCAGGCCGTGATCGTCGGCGTCATCGCCTCCCTTCCAATGGCGGTGGCGGGGATCTTCTTTGCGAAGGAGATTCTCGCGATGATGGGCGCGGATGCGTGGAGCATCGAGCACGGCTACCGGTACACCGCCTGGATGCTCGGCGGAAACGCCGTCATCATACTGATATTCGTATGCAACGCGATATTCCGCGGCGCGGGGGACGCAGCGGTGGCGATGCGCGTGCTCTGGGTGTCGAACGGCATCAACATCATCCTCGACCCCGCTCTCATCCGCGGCTGGGGTCCGTTTCCGGAGATGGGCATCGAAGGGGCGGCCGTGGCCACGAACATCGGTCGCGGTGTCGGCGTGGCGATGCAGCTGTTCATCCTGTTGCGCGGCGCCAAACACATCCGCGTGCTGAGGTCGCAGATCCACGTCCACGCGGCCGTGATGTGGCGCCTGGTCCGCGTATCGCTGGGTGGAATCGGCCAGCTGATCATCGCGACGTCGAGTTGGGTCCTCCTCGTCCGCATCATGGCCACGTTCGGCAGCGACGTGATGGCCGGATACACCATCGCCGTGCGCATCGTGATGTTCACGTTCCTGCCTTCGTGGGGGCTGAGCAATGCGGCCGCCACGCTCGTGGGGCAGAATCTCGGAGCGGGCAGACCGGAACGCGCGGAACGATCGACATGGATGGTGGGCTGGGCGAACATGGTGCTGCTCGGACTCGTCGGGCTGTGCTACGTGCTGCTCGACCGGGAACTTCTTCGCATCTTCACGGCCGAGCCGGGTGTCATCGAGGCCGGCGCCGAGTGCCTGCGAACCGTGTCGTACGGCTACCTGTTCTACGCGTGGGGACTGGTGATGATCCAGGCGTTCAACGGCGCGGGAGACACCATGACGCCCACGCGGTTGAATCTGGTCTGTTTCTGGTTGCTCGAGATTCCGCTTGCGTATGTGCTCGCGCTGAAGCTGGGGGTGGGCGCGTCGGGGGTGTACTGGTCGATCGTGGTCGCGGAGTCGGTCGCGGGAATCGCGTCCATCTGGCTCTTCCGGCGCGGAAAATGGAAGCTGCGTCAGGTGTAGGGACGCGGGCGAGAGGCCGGGGTTCCGGCCCGCAGGCTGGAATGCCGCGGCCACGACGCGTCCCGTTGACATCGGTGGTCGTCGGTGATAGGCTCCTTCGCACATCTGATTACGTTGTGCGCAGCGGACACGATGTCCGCATCCCCGGTTAGGCCCACGCAGTTCCGCGGATTGCCTTGCTTCCCGCGGGATTGTGAACCAGGAGACCTCCATGACCATACCCCGGACCCCTCGAGACCTCGTTCGCAACCCTAAATTTGCACCCGTTCTCCTGATTCTGTTCCTGTGCGCGTGCACCAGCGATTCCGGCAGCCCCGTCGAAGCCGATGACAAGGGCAAGGGAACCCTCGGGCCGAACCAGGGGCAGTTCTTCGATTCTCCCGTCGAAGGGCTGGAGTTCACCTCCGGCGATCGATCGGGAACGACGGATGGCGGCGGCGTCTTCTCGTTCGAAGACGGCCAGGATATCTCGTTCGAGATTGGAGACATCCTGCTCGGAACCGTGCCCCCGCGCAGGAAGATGAACCCGCTGCACCTTGCCGGCGCGGCGGACGTGATGGATCCGGTTGCAACCAACATCGCGCGCTTCCTGCAGACGATCGACCACGACGGCAATCCGGCGAACGGCATCGTGATCACGGCGGCGGTCCGCGCCGCGGCGGCGGGGAAGACGGTGAACTTCGTTCAGGAAACCGACGCCTTCGAGAACGATGCCAACGTGCAGGCGGTGGTCGCGAGTCTTACCTCCCGGACGCAAACGGGCGAGCGGACTCTGGTAGACGCGGAGGCGGCGCGGTCGCATCTCGAAGCCGGGATTCGAAATGGTTTCGTGGGAGACTACTCCGGCCGCTACTGCAAGCATGTTGAGGGCGGAGGACAGAGTGACGGCGGAGTGTGGGCCATGCGGGTGGCTTCCGACGGAACACTGAGAGTCCAGTTCGTCGGGGACGTCTCATTCGACGTGACTTGCCACATGGCACTCGACGGCAGCGTCTTTGTCAACGATCCCGACGCGGGTGTTCGGCTGTGCGGGTCCTTCCGGCCCGAATTCCGGGGCAACTGGAAGTCCGGCGAAATGACCGGCACCTACTCCCAGAGGGCGGTGTGCTCGAGCGCCGCGCCTGTCGCTCCCGGCGGGGATTCGTCGTGCGGTGATTGACGCGGACCGGAAAGGCGACTGAATACGCGAAGCCCCCGCGGTGTCTCGACCGCGGGGGCTTCTGCGTTCCATGTCCAGGAGGTGGACGCCGTTGCTTCCGTCAGCGGCAGTGCGCCTTCCAGCGCCCGCGGAAGAACCCGCCCTCCTCGTGGTCGCCCGTGCCCCACACGCCGCCGAGACCACCGATCACGCGCAGGTCGCGCGAGAACCACATGCCCTCGAACCAGCCGTTCGCGCGCGCGTCGAGGTGCGTCTCGGGGAATACGCCGTAGCGTCCCTTCAGCAGGCCGCGGAAGCGGCCGTTCTCGCTGATCCACTTGCCGAAGAAGACCGGGTCGCCGCGGCGGTTGTGTCCGTACACACCGCGCAGGTAGCCCATGTGCATTCCGTCTTCGCTGATCCACTTGCCGCGGAAGCGGCCGTCGATGCGTTCGTCCTCGACGGGTTTCCACTGGCCGGCGAGGAAGCCGTTCGGGCAGTCACCCGGCATCACGACCACGGTGTTGAACGCAACGGCATTGCCGGCTTCGTCCACCTTGATCACGCGGTGCAGATCGGCCAGCTCTTCCTGCGTGAAGGACACCGTGAGCGGGCCGGTCTTGAACGTCACCGAGACAGGCCTGCGGCACGGCGGGTCGGCGCTCACCGAGGCCAGCGAGTCACAGCGCTGGGGCAGCAGCTCCACCAGGATGCCGTCGAAATGCGGTCGCGTGTGCGACACCCACTCCACGCACTGGCGGGTCGTGCGCGGCAGGAGGTAATCGTTGGGATCGAAGCGGATCAGCCGTCTCACGACGACCACCGCGTTCTCCGCGCACAGACCGCCGCTCCAGTCGGTGGAGAAGTCGATCAGTGAATCGGCGCGGAGGTTCCCCCACGTGATCATCAGGAACCGGTGCGGACGGCGGCGATCCGTGAGTGTCGTATCGACGTGCTCGTCCACGGCGACGTCGCTGTCCGGGCCGTAATCGGCGGCGAGGGCCAGGTCGCCGAACGCCGGCGACTCGTCGGCCGTGTTGTACCCGCCATACGGGTCGTCGAGGTTCACCGTCTGTGGCCGGCTCGACAGGTCGTTGGCCGTGTCGGTGTCGGCGGCGTTCTCGCATCCCGCCAGCGCCCACACGGCGAAGAGCGAGATCATCAGGATACTCATGAGGTTTCGAATGCGTTTCATCGGAGCCACTCCTTCTTTCGCGTTCCCGGCGCCGGGCCCGTTGCCAGACCTGCTGCGGGGCTCTCCATGCTTTGCGCCGGCCGGGGGCAGGCGCTGGAATGCTCAATCGCAATGCCCGTGCCGCACAACGATGTTGCGCGGGCCGGGTCCGTAAGATAATGTCCGGGAATGAGTTTGGCCGGAATCTGTCGCGCGGGTGCCGCCGCCTGGTCCGCGCACACTGACCCCGGGCGTACACCCGGGCGTCCCACGTGTCCGCGCCGGTACACACGCTGACGTCCGGCGGAAACGAGGCCTGCGAGTGCCACCCACCGCGATCCAGAAGAACGCCGCCGGAACGGGGCCTCCGGGTCCGCTCGACTTCGCCGCCGCCGCGATCGTGACACTCTTCGCGATGGCAATCGTCGTGGTGCCTCCCCCCAATCTCGACCTCTGGTGGCTCATGGCCACGGGCCGCCGCATCGTCGAAACACACGCGTACATCTACCAGGATCCGTTCACGTTCACCGTGCCGGGTGCGCCGTGGTCACCCCAGAGCTGGGCATCGGCGCTCATCTATTATGGGTTGTTCAAGACCGGGGGCATGGTGGCGATCGGTGTGCTTCGTGTGGCGCTGACGGGTGCCGTGGCGTGGCTCGTGTTCCGCGCGATTCGCGCGGCGGGCGGGTCGTGGGCGGTCGCCTCTCCGCTGGTCATCGTGGCGGTGATCACCGCGCACACGCGATTCGCCGACCGCGGCCAGTTGTTCGAGTACGTCTGCGTCGCGTGGTTGCTCGGATTCCTGCTCACCGCCCACGAACGGCGCGGCCGCTCGTTCTACGTGCTGCCGGTCGCCGTGCAGCTCGCGTGGGTCCAGTTCCATTCGAGTTTCCTCCTCGGGCCGGTGCTCGCGGCGGCCTGGTTCGCGGGGGAAGGGCTGTCGTCGCGCACCCCCTTCGGCCGGGCGCTGCACCGCCACGACTTCAGACGCGCGGCGATCCTCGTGGCCCTGATGGCGGCGGCGTGCGCCGTCAATCCCAACCCGAAGGCCTTCCTCATCCAGCCGTTCGATTCGGCGCAGCGCGAGCTGATCTCGCACTTCACGCTGGAATGGAAGTCGCCATTCGACCCCGCGATTGCGGCGGGGAACTTCCATCCCTTCTACGAGATCCTCCTCGCGCTCGCCGCACTCGCCGTCCTGCTCTCGCTGCCGCGCCTGCCGCTCGGGCCCCTTTCGATGATCGCGGCGACCGCGTACCTTTCGCTCGAGTCCCACCGCTTCCGCGTGGAGTTCGCGCTCGTGACGGCCGTGATGGCGGTGGCGATGCTCCGTCATTCGACCACCGTCGCGCGGCTCGCGAAACGCCACCCGCGGAGAGGCTGGGCCGTCGCGGGACTGGTTCTTACGCTCTCTCTGGTCGCTCTCGAGCACGAACGCTTCCAGCGCAGGCCCCGTCATGATCTGGAGCCGGACCGCGCGCTCGCGTTCGTCGCGGAGCACGGCGTGGCGCAGCGCGCGTTTCATCCCATCGGCTTCGGGTCGTACATGCTCTGGCGACTCTACGGCGAACGGCCGACGTTCATCGACGGGCGCAACTTCGACGCGGGTCTGTACGGTGATTTCCTGCGCGCCCAGACCGGCGCCCCGGCGCTGCGCGACGTGGTGCGGAAGTACCGGGTGGACGCGTTCATCCTGCCGGCTCCCGCCCGCGCGGACACGGGTATGCGCAACGTGCACCAGGCGCTGGCCGCGTGGGGCGACGCGTGGGACCTCGTCTACATGGACGAACAGGCGTTCGTCTACGTCGAGCGCGCGACCGCCGACTCGACCTGGCTTTCGGCACACGCGTACCGTGCCTACCGGCCGCTGACGTTCACGGGCGACGCGCGCGGGACGGAAATCGACCAGCGCGTGATCGCGGAACTCGAGCGCGCGACCACCGGGTCGCCGGGGTTCGCAGAGGCGTGGATGGACCTCGGCCGCGCCCGGCTCGCGGGCGGAGACGCGGAAGGCGCGTCGGCCGCGCTCCGAAGGGCGGTCGAGATCGACCGCGCGAACGCCGAAGCGTGGAACAGCCTGGGAGATGCGGAGGGCGCGGCCGGACGGTTCGATCGCGCCGCGGGAGCCTTCACCGAGGTCACGCGTCTGGCACCGGGGGACCCGGCGGGGTACGTCAACCTCGCGCGCGCACGCGCGGCGTCGGGCGATGTTCCGGGAGCGGTGGCGGCCTGCGAGCGCGCACTGGCGATCGATCCGAACCACCCCGTCGCGAGGGAGCTGATGCAGGCGTTGCGCGGCGCGCGCTAGCGAGCCGGCGGGGTCACGGCGTGCCGGCCGTTCGCCACGGCGGATCCATCGCGCAGCGGAATCCCACGTAGACCCAGCGCTTGCCGGGGTTCGTGCTCTCACGGTTCGCGCAGCGAAGGTACTTCGGGAATGTGTTCCACGAGCCGCCGCGGTAGATGCGGCGGTCGGTGCGGAAGACCTCGCGCCGGTCGGGGACGCCGCGCGGGAGCACGTCCTCCGGCCCCCGGGGGTACGCCTCGTAGGTCCCGTCCACCCACTCCGCCACGTTGCCCGCCATGTCGTAGCAGCCGTAGGGGCTCACCCCCCCGGGGAAGCTCATGATCGGCATCGGACGGTCGCTGTTGTTCGCGAGCGCCCGGTCGAAGCCCCCGCCCCACGGGTAGGTCCGGCCATCCGTACCGCGGGCCGCCTTCTCCCACTCGGCCTCGGTGGGCAGGCGCTTTCCCATGAACGCCGCGTAGGCGACCGCGTTTTCCCACGACACGGACACGACGGGGAAGCCATCCTCGCCGATTCCGTAACTCCGGTCGACCCAGCGGGAGGGTGCCTCCGTATCCGTCGAATCGAGAAACACCTTGTACTGCGCGTTGGTCACTTCGTGGATGTCGATGTAGAAGTCGTCCACCCAGACCTGCCGCCGGGGAAACTCGTCCACATCCGCGGACTTGAGCAGCTCTTCGGCGGCGCTGCCCATCAGGAACTCGCCCGCGGGCACGAACACCATCCCCTGGACGGCGGGGACGGGGTCGGGCCGGCCGGAGTCGGGGCCCCGCTTCTCCTGCGAAAGCCCCGCCGCCGCCACGAGGGCGATCGACAGCGCGGGAACGGACATCAACGCAAGAAAGGGCCGCATGTTCTCTGATCGGGAATCGGGCCGGCTGCCCCGGGGGTGAGGCCTGGCACCGGTTTGCAGACTCTACGTCTGCAGGGCCGGGCGCGTAAACCTCAAATCTCTTCTGGTGTTATGGAGTCGGACGCCGCCGGGCGCGTTCCCCGCACGAAAGCAAGCGGGCTCCCGGAAGGGAGCCCGCGGATATGAACTTCGATAAATGGGTCGGAAGGAGGCGGGTCTTTGGGACCCGCCGCCTTCCTCTGGTGGGGACCGAAGAAAGCGCGATATCAGGGGATTGGACTAGGGGTCGCGCTGTTTCCTCTTCCTGTTTTGGCTTTGCGTATGAATCTGGTGAAGCCGATACCGGTTTCCTCAACCTTTGGTATCCGAACGGTTGCCGCATGTCCTTCCCGCGGTACCGGCTTCGGGATCAATATAGGTTCGGACTTGATATTCGTAAAATAGAAAATGTATATTGGAATTATCTGTATAAGTTATGGCATCGATCAACCTGAATCACCTCTACTACTTCTATGAAGTGGGCCGGCTCGGGAGCTTCACCCGCGCCGCGCGCGAGCTGATGGTGTCGCAGTCGGCGCTGAGCGTGCAGGTTCGCGCCCTCGAAACCGCGCTGGGCGGATCGCTCTTCGACCGACGGCGCAACGGGGTCGTCCTGACCGACGCTGGGCAGCGCGCATTCGAAGCGGCGGAGCGCGTGTTCACCGAAGTCGACCGCCTCGTCGCGGACTTCCGCACCACGGACCGGCTGGTGGCGGCGTCGGTGACCGTCGCCACCGTGAACAGCATCGGCATCTACGTCCTCCCGGAATTGCTGGCGGCCTTCCGCGAGAAGGCGCCCGACGTGAAGATCCGTCTCGACTTCCGCGAGTCCGAGGGTGTCATGGACCTCCTCTACCAGGGGAAGACCGACATCGCGGTGGTTCCGTGGGAGCGCGCGTACCCCGACCTCACGGCCGTACCGCTCGCCCGCAACAAGATGTTCCTCGTGGCACCGCCGGATCATCCTCTGGTTGCGATGGAGCGGCCGGCCCCGCGCGACATCGAGCGATACCCGTTCGTCGGCTACCAGGAGGGAATGCACATCCGCTCGATGATCGACGCCCTCTTCCGGCGGATGTCGCTCAAGATCGAGTACTCGGTGGAATCCTCGAACGCCGCCACGATCAAGCAGATGGTCATCTCGAAGATGGGGCTCGCGTTCCTGCCGGAGACCGCCGTGGCGGGCGACATCCGGCGCGGGATACTGGCCCGCCTCGACGTGCCCCCGCTGGTCATGAGCCAGGACGTGACCCTGTACCTTCGGCGCAACCGCACGCTGCCCAGGGCCGCGGCGGACTTCGTCTCGTTCCTCAAGGAGCACTTCGACACCAAGAAGCGGGTTGCGGAAAAACGGCGCGGATAGCCCGTTCCCGGCTCTCGGCCCGAATTGCCGCGCGTGCCGGCGGTGATGGGCTATAATGGCCGCGATGAGAATCGTCCACACCGCGGACCTCCACCTGCGAAGCGATCGCGACGAGCGCTGGAAGGCGCTCACCGCCGTCATCGACGCCGCCATCTCGGCGGGCGGGGATGTGCTGGCCATCGCCGGTGATCTCTTCGACCGCGACTGCGACGCGCCCGCGCTCAAGGCACCCCTGCGCCGGACCTTCGAGCGTTTCGGCGGGACCGTCGTCGTCGTCCCGGGAAACCACGACGCGGGCGGGATTCGCCCGGGGGACTTCTTCGGGTCCAACGTCCGCGTGCTCGCCGGTCACGACCTCTTCGCCGACGTCGGCGGCGTGCGCTTCGTGGGTGTGCCGTACGAGGACGCCGGCATCGACGGAACGCTCGCGCGCCTGCGCGCGGCCGCACGGCAGCGCATCGACGGCACCAGCGTGCTGCTCTACCACGGCGAGCTGCTCGACCTCTCGCCCGGCGGCGGAGCCTTCGGCGACGAGGACGATCGCGAGTACATGCCCGCGCGTCTCGCCGACCTGGGCGAACTCGGCTTCGACTACGTGCTCGCCGGACATTTCCACAAGAATCACGACGTGCGCGCGTGCGGCCGGGGTTTCTTCGTGTACTCCGGCTCGCCGACGGCGATCACGCGCCGCGAGACCGGGCGGCGGCACGTCACGGTGGTCGAAACGGGGGAGCCGCCGTCGGCGCTCCCGCTCGACACGCATCACTACGAACCTGTCGACATCCGTTTCACGCCCACGGCGACGGAGCACCCGTTCACGCGCGTCGAGCGCGAGCTGTCGGCCCTCCCGGCCGGCGCCAGCGCACTCGTCGATATCCACGGATTCGTGGACCTGGCCGCGCACGGCATGACCGAGGTGGAGTTCCAGGCCGGTCTCAAACAGGCGTGCGCGCGCTTCCCGTGCGATTCGGTGACAACGGACGCGTGCAGCGATGTCGGCGCGATTCTCGCCGGCGACCTGTTCCGGCGCTTCGAGACGAAGCTCGGCGATACGGTGCTCGGAGATGAGGAGCGCGCGCAGGTGCGCGAGATGATGATCCGCGCGCTGATGGAGGTGCCCGATGCACATTAGGCGGATCGTGGTCGCGCGCTATGGCCCGCTCAAGCCGCTGGACGAGACGCTCTCGGCGTTCACGGTGATCCACGGGCCCAACGAGCGCGGAAAGACACTCATCGTCGACGCGCTCGTGCGCATGTTCTACAAGGACGAGCTGAAGCGATCGCACTACAAACTGTTCGGAAACATCACGCGCGTCGACGAGCGGCCCGAGGGCTTCGTGGTGATGGCCACCCACGCCGGAGAAACCAAGATCGGCGCCGAGGAGTCGATTTCCGACGTCGCGCCGGTTGCGATCTCACCCGAGGACTTCCGCAACGTCTTCCTGATCCGCGACAGCGACCTCGCGCTGAGCAACGAAGAGGCGTACTACGGACGCGTGAGCGAGCGCCTGTGCGGCACGCGTTCGACCGCGATCGAACGCCTCAAGGAAGTGCTCAAGCGCATCGGCCGCCTGCGCAGTGCGACACCCGACAGCCCGATCACGATTCGGAAGGACCGCGACCAGAAGCGGATCGGGGAACAGGTGGTTGCCGCCGAGAAGCTGCTGGACGAGATCATCGCGCTCGGGATTGCCGTCGAGAAGGAGGAGTTCGACGTCTCCTACCGCCGCCTGGCCGACCTCGCCGAGCGCCGGGAACAACTCGAAACCGAGCACCGGCGCAGGCGCGACGCGCTCACGCGGGCCCGCCTGGAGAAGGCCCGCATCGCGGTGAGCGCGGTGCGCGAAAACGAGGCCGCGCTGTCGGCGCTCGAAGCCGCGAGCGAGGGCCGGCTCGACGAGTGGCGCGGACTCGACGTCCGCCGCGAGATGCTCGAGAAGGATCTGGCCGACGTTACCGCGCGGGGCGAAGCGCTTCGCGCCGCCCGCGACGAGGCGCACTCGGGCTGGGACGCGATGCGCGCGTCGGTTGCGGAGAAGGAATCGCTCGTGGCGCGTGCCGCCACCGAACTTCGGCCGATGATCGATGATTGGACGCGGGCGCACACGCTCCACGCGCACGGCGATCGCTCGTCCCGCGCCGTGGTGGCCGTGATGGTCGCCACCATCGTCCTCGGCGTGCTGGCACTGGTCACGGCGCTCGCCACGCGTTCGCCCATCGCCATCGGCGCGGCGTTCGCGTGCGCCGCGGGAGCAGCGTGGTGCGGATTCACGCTGTGGCGTGCGGCGCAGGACCGGACGAGGCTCGCGAAGAGCGGCTCGGAGATCGTGTCGGCCGCGTCGCGTCTCGGATTCGGCGTTGCCTCGGTTCCCGAGGCCGGCGAAGCGCTCGACGCGATGGAGCAGGATGTGACTCAGGCGGCGGCGCGGGCGCGCGAGCTCGAGGTGCTCTTCCGGCAGCGGGAGAGCGACGCCGCCGCGAACGAGAGCGCGGCTGCCGAGAAGCGGGAGCGGATGGCCGAGGTGGAGCGCGCGCGCGAAGCGTTGAGGGACACGGCGGGCTTCGAGTCGGTGGAACGGCTGGCGGAGGCCGTCGCTCGGCGCCGGGCCCTGGAGGGCGGGATCGACACGCAGCTCGCACTCCTGCGCGGGTGGATTCCCTCCGCGGCCCGCCACGTCGACCGCGGGGCGTTTCTCAACGCGTGCGAGCGGGAGATCGCGCGCGGCCTCGAGACTCCCGCCGACCCTGCGGACGACGACCCCGACACCGCCGCGCGCGTGGAGCGCGAGCTGGAGCAGGTCGTGGCCGACGAACAGGAGACGCGCCGCAAGGTGGAGCGGACGCGCCAGGAACTGCGGCGCATCGAAGACCGGATCACGCAGCTCGGTGTCATCGAGGCGCCGGTCCACTGTCGAACGTCGCGCGAGCTCGCGGATGCGCAGCGGCGCATCCGGGAGTTCTGCGAAACCGTGGAGCGCGACGCCCGTCTCGCGAAGGAGGCGATCCGGATCCTCCAGGAGATCGAGGCCGAGGAGAACGAGCGGGTCGGGGAACTCTTCGGCGAGGCGACCCTCGTGTCCCGCTGGTTCCGCGAGATAACCGGCGGGCGTTACCACGCCGTGCATCTCGAGGACGGCGAGGTCGTGGTGGAACTCGCCGACGGCAGGCGTCTCGGGGCGAGCGCGCTGTCGGGAGGGGCGTTCGATCAACTCTACCTCGCCATCCGCGCGAGCATCGCCGAGCGCATGCTCCCCGACGCGAAGGGATTCTTCATCCTCGACGACCCGTTCCTCAAGGCGGACCGCGACCGTCTGAAGGCGCTCATGAAGATGCTGCGCCAGTTCGTCACGCGTGGCTGGCAGGTGATCTACATCACCGCGAAGGACGAGGTGGTCGAGTCGCTCCGCGCCGACATCGCGGCGGGTACGGTGCAACTGATCGAGCTGGAGCGCTCGCTGTTCGCGCGCAGTCCCGCGCGTCCGGCGGCCGAACTCACCGACGCCCCAAGGCTCCTGTAGCGCGCCGGGGGTGCAAATGGGCGATTGACGCCGGTGCCCCGACGCGCTAAATTATTCGACAATAAACCGTTCCACAACCTTAAGTCCCCCCTGTCGATCTTCCAGCGGTACCCGATGCATGCAGCCAGAATGACCCTTCGCGCCGCGTCCGTCCTCGTTGCGCTCGCGACCCTGCTCGCCGCTTCCCGGCCGGCCCTCGCCGTGCCCAACCCGCGGCTGGAATGGAAGACGATCTCCACGGAGCACTTCGACGTCCACTTCCACGAGGGCGCGGAATGGACCGCGCGCGAGGTGGCGACGGTCGCCGAGGAGATCTACCCCTTCATCACGGGTCTCTACGAATACGAACCGAAGCGCTGCCACTTCGTGATCCTGGACACGGAGGACTACGCGAACGGCGCGGCCTACTACTACGACAACAAGATCGAGATCTGGGCCACGAACCTCGAGTTCGGGCTGCGCGGCACCACCGACTGGATCCGGAACGTCGTCACCCACGAATTCACGCACATCGTCTCCATCCAGGCGGCGATGAAGATGCCGTTGCGCATCCCGGCGCTCTACTTCCAGGGGGTGGGTTTCGAAACCGAGAAGCGCCCCGACGTGATCACCGGCTACCCCGACGTGATCGTCTCGTATCCGCTGAGCGGCACGGTGGTCCCCGCGTGGTGGGCGGAGGGTGTCGCGCAGTACCAGTCGCCGGCCCGGCAGTACGACTGCTGGGACACGCACCGCGACATGATCCTGCGCGCGGCGGTCACGGAAAACCGCATGCTCTCGTACGACGACATGGGATTCCTCGGGCACCGAGGTCTCGGCAACGAGCAGGTCTACGACCACGGGTACGGTCTGGTGCGGTACATCGTCGCCACGTACGGGTCCGACGCCATCGATCGCATCAGCGAGCGGATGGGGAAGTTCTACCGGCTCAACATCGACGGGGCGATCAAGGCCGTCACGGAGAAGAGCGGGGCTGAACTCTACGACGACTGGGTGGCGTCACTGCGCGCGCGCTACGAACGCCAGCTCGCGATCGCAATGCCCGAACCGCGCCGGGGCGAGGTCGTGTGCGACGCCGGGTTCATGACCATCGCGCCGTCGTTCAGCCCCGACGGAGCGCGCATCGCGTTGTTGAGCAACCGCGGCAGCGATTTTTCAGCCACCAGCCTGTTCGTGACCGGCCGCGACGGCGCGAAACTCGATCATATCGAGGGCGGCGTGTCCTCGCGGGCGGTGTTCTCGCCCGACGGCGGGAAACTCGCCTACGCCAAACACCAGCGCGCGGACGCATACGGCGCGCGCTTGAGCGATCTCTTCGTCTATGACGTGGCCGCGAAGAAGGAAACCCGGCTCACGAAGAAGGCACGCGCGGCGGAGCCGCAGTGGTCGCCCGACGGACGATCGATCGCGTGCGTGCTGAACGCCGACGGCACCCACCGCCTCGCCGTCATGGACGCCGACGGCTCCAACCCGCGCGTCGTCTACGGCGGAGAGAGCGGCGGGCAGATCTACGCCCCGCAGTTCTCGTCCGACGGGTCGCGCATCCTCTTCGGCGTATTCACCGGAGGAACGCGCGACATCGCGTCGGTCGCCGCGGACGGGAGCGACTTCCGCTACGAACTTCGTACCGGAAACGACGAGCGCGACGCGCGCTGGACACCCGACGGAAGGGGAATCGTCTTCGCGTCGGACCGGACCGGCGTCTTCAACATCCACCGGATGGATCTCGCGACGCGCGAGGTCGAGCAGCTGACCAGTGTGCCGGGCGGCGCATTCATGCCGGACGAAGCCGCGTCCGACGGTGCGGTGGCGTACTCGGAGTACACCGGCGCGGGATACCGGGTCTCGTTGCTCGGCGCGGGCACGGAGCCCGTGGCGCGCATGGCGGCCGGCGACTACGCGACGCGCGCGGCGGGGGAGTTCGAGGAATGCCAGGGTCTCAAGGGCCTGGCGGCGTCCGCCACCGGCGGGGGCGGTGTCGAGGTCGCGTCCGCGGCGTTCGAGCCCGGCACGGCGCCGGTCCGGCCGGCGACGCCCGAATACGAGACGAAGCCCTACACGTGGGACTACACCGGTTTCCAGTTCTTCCCGCGCTTCGTGCTCTGGAACAACAAGCCCCGCGCCGGGCTGTTCGTCGTGAACAACGAGATCCTCGAGCGCCAGAGTCTCTTCTTCGGCGGCTCGTACGGCCAGGACGGCGAGTTCGACGCGGTGATCGACTTCGAGCTGCGCCGGTTGTTCCCCGTGATCTTCATGGAGTACTTCCGCGTGCGCCAGAAGTACAACGACGAGTTCGCCATCGAGGACCT
>CAZPUV010000009.1:0-476 GCA_964589805.1 uncultured bacterium
CGTACCGCGAAACCGCCCGCTGCCGCCATCCTGGAGTTGCAACCCAGGGTGAGGCTCCCCGGCGTTGGCGGCCATGCAATGCTGCCCAAAAAATCAGCGGGTCGGCGACTCGAGAACGAGTGCCGACCCGCGTCATGCGCCAGCGGAGGTGGCCGCATTTTCCCCCACTGAACGCGAACCAAGCGCTACTTGTTGAGCGCTTTCATGGCGCCCCGGTCTCCAGCGGCGCTCCCGCTCGAACCGGCGACGCAATTCCGCGCAACGGCTATTTCCCAACCGGTGCGGCCTGAACCGATGTCCCTAGCCACAGAGAAAGATACACGAACTTCGGACGTTTGTCTCTTTTTTTCTCAAGCTCCGCAAAGATTTCCTAACCTCTGGATTTGTAGCCAGTTTCGGCTATAATGGCCAGACGTCTCCCCCCGCCCGGGGGAGGTTTTTCAGCGAAACCCACAAGGAGCGACGATGAGAACCCT
>CAZPUV010000009.1:486-15076 GCA_964589805.1 uncultured bacterium
GCGAACACCAGCCGGCCGCCGTAGCGCTCGCCATGACAACCGCAGCGCTGTTTGCCGCCGTCGGCTGCAACAAGAAGTCGGAACCGGACGCCGGGGCCTCGCAGGCGACCGGGTACCGCCACGTGTCACAGGACACCCTCCGCCAGGAACTGGCCCGCTTTGCTCCCGTCGATATCTCGTACGATGCCACGATTCTCTCGGCACCCGAGAAGGAGGCGCTTGCGAAATTGATCGAGTCCGCACGCGTCATGGACGAGATATTCCTGCGCCAGGTCTGGGCGGGCAACATCGACATGCGCGACAACCTGCGCGCGGCGGCGGAGAAGGCCGGCGACGGGCCCTCGCTCGCGAATGATCTCTATCACTTCTTCCGCGTCAACGCCGGGCCGTGGATCCGCCTGGAGCACGACCGCCCCGCCATCGGCACCGTCAGGAAACCTCTCGGCGCGGGCTACTATCCCGAAGACATGACGAAGGAAGAGTTCGAGGCCTTCGTTGAGGCCCATCCGGACCAGAAGAGCGCGTTCACAGGGTACTTCACCCGGATCGAGCGCGCTGCGGAGGGTGGTCTCAAGGCCGTTCCCTACAGCGACGCCTACGGTCCGTTGCTCGATGACGCGACGCGTCTTCTCAACGAGGCCGCCGACATTCTGTCGAGCGAAGACGCAAGAAAGCAGTTCGCGAAGGGTGTCGACTACACGACGTTCGCGGCATTCCTCCGCAGCCGCGCCGCCGCCTTCCAGTCCAACGACTACTTCCAGAGCGACATGGACTGGATGGACGTCAGGGACAACATACTCGACGCAACCATTGGTCCCTACGAGGTCTACGAGGACGGCCTGTTTGGTTACAAGGCCGCTTTCGAGGCCATCATCGCGATCCGGAATCCCGCGGACAGCAAGCGGCTCGTGGAGTTGAAGAACTTCCTTCCCGCGATGGAACGCAATCTTCCCATCCCGGACGAGTTGAAGAACGCGAACCGCGGGACGGACTCGCCGATCAGCGTGATCGACGTGGTATACGCCGGCGGAGACATCAAGGCCGGCGTGCATGCCATCGCATACAATCTTCCCAACGACGAGCGCGTTCGCGAGGCCAAGGGATCCAAGAAGGTGATGCTCAAGAACATCTCCCGCGCCAAGTACGAGAAGATCCTCACCCCGATCGCGGATCTCGTGCTGGATCCGGCCCACGAGCAGCATGTCAACTTCGACAGCTACTTTGGATTCGTGCTTCTGCACGAACTGGCGCACGGGCTCGGTCCCGGTACCATCACGCTTCCGGACGGGACGAAGACCACGGTCAACCAGGTGCTCAAGACGCTCTATTCGCCGCTCGAAGAGTGCAAGGCGGACGTCATGGGCATGTACAACGCCGAGTTTCTGGTACAACAGAAGTACATGACGCGTGACGAGTTGAACCGCATGTACGTCGTGTTCCTGCCGGGCCTGTTCCGCTCGGTGCGTTTCGGCCTGCACGAGGCGCACGGCAAGGGAAACATGATCCAGTACAACTGGTTCAAGGACAAGGGAGCCATCGTTCACGACCCGGCGACGGACCGTTATACGGTCGTTTTCGAGAAGATGCCGGAAGCCGCCCGGACGCTCACGCGTGAGCTGTGCCTGATTCAGGCAGAGGGCAACTACCAGGCCGCCGAGTCCTTCCTGAACCAGTGGGGCTCGGTTCCGCCGGAAGTGGAACGAATCGTCCGCAAACTCGACGGCATCCCGACGGATGTGGAACCGCTCTACGACCGCCTCCGGTCGTAGCGCTCCGGCTTGAAGGCTTCCCGCGGAGCGCCCGGGAGATCGTCCCCCGGGCGCCCCTGACGGTTTCGAGACGTGGCGAAGAAAAGAAGAAAACCATTACGAACCCCGCCTCCCGACGGCGGTCCCGATCAACCGGTCGAGGAGTCTGCGGACCGGCCCGCGCCGGGAGCGAACGTCCACGGGCGTTTCATCTTCGCCCTGACCGTGGCGACCGTGGCGGGTGTGGCCGTCTCAGCCTTCCTTCCCGACGCCCGGCTGTGGGGCGTCAATCACCTCGCGTTCCTTTCATCGCCGTTCCGTCTGGCGCTCATCGGAGTGCTCGTTCTCTCGCTGATCCCGGGCGTCTCGGGCGCGCTCTATCGCGGCCTGCTGGCAGCCTCGGGACGGGTCGGAGCGGCGCGGCCCGGCAGGGCTTCCACGATCACGATCGCGGTCATCGCAATCTCCTCGATCGCTCTCTTCTACGGCCTTCGTTCGGCCACCAATCTGCTGGGCGACGGGCAGCTCATCGTGCAGTCGTTCGAAGCCGCGGACGAGGGCCACGATCAGGTCATCATGCGCAGCGCACACGCCATCGCCACCGAGGAAACGATCGCGCCCGGCACGACCCTGCTCTACTACGGTGTCATCAAGGCCCTGAAGTCTTCCAAACTCGGCCTGATCGACAGCATGCGCCTGTTGAATTGCATTCTGGGCGGCCTGTTCGTCTTCCTGACGCTTCTGGTCGCGTCGAGCCGGGTCCTGACACGCGAAGAACGGGTGTGGCTTGTCATCCTCGGCCTGACCTCCAGCTCGATCTTGTTGTTCTTCGGCTACATCGAGAATTACACGGCTCCGTTCTTCTTTCTGCTTCTCTACGTGATCATGTCGTTCCGGGCCATACACCGCCGCAGCTCTCCCTGGCTGGCCGCAATTCCGCTGGCGTGCGCCGTGTATGCGCACGTCCAGTGCGTGCTGTTCGTGCCGTCATTCGTATACCTGATTCTGTGGGCGGGTTTTCGCAGCCGTCGCGCGACGCTCGTGCGCCGCTGGATGCCCCTGTTCACGCTGGTGGCCGTGGCCGGAGTGGCGGGCGCGACATTGTACGCGCCAATCCGACGATTCTATGTTCCGTTCGGCTTCCGCAACGCCGAGTACGCGCTGCTCTCACCCGATCACCTGATCGACGTCCTGAACGAGGTTCTGATCCTGCTGCCCATCCTCCCCACGGTTCTGGCCATGGCGTGGGCGGGGCGGCGGGCCGAGCGCGCTGTCGCCCGCGATCCGCGGCCGACCAGGGACCCGTCTTCGTGGTTCTCGCACCCGGCGGAGTGGCAGTTCGTCGGGACGATTCTGATCCCCTGTGCACTGTACATGCTGCTGTTCCATCCCGAGATCGGAATGGCGCGTGACTGGGATCTCTTCGCGATGACCTCCGTCGCCACGGTCCCGTTGGTCCTGCTGGTGCTGAACCGCTACACGCGGGCAACGGGGTCGTCACCCGCGGCCACGGCGCGCTTCGCCGTACCCGCGCTCCTGCTCGTGGCGGTGCTGGGGAGTTCGTGGGTGGCGGTGAACGCCTCTACCGAGCGAACCGTGGACCGTTTCAAACGCATTCTCACCTACGACCAGACGCACGCGTCCTACGCGTGGGAGAACCTCGCCATCCTGCATCACGACGGCGGGCAGTTGAAGGAAGCCATTGCATGCATGGAGCGCGCGGTGGAGGTGTCGCGCAACCCGCGACAGATCGTGCGACTCGCCGTCTACATAGAGGAGGACGGTCGTATCGAGGAGGCGATCACGATGCTCGAAGAGGTGCTGGCCAGGCGCCCGAATTTCACCAAGGCGCGCTTTCGCCTGGTGATGTTCCTGGAGAAGTCCGGGCAGTGGGATCGCATGTTGCCGGCTGCGCAGGGAGGTGTGGAGCACTCACCACAGGATCCGATCTACCACTTCTTCTACGGCGAGAGCCTGCTGCGGGCCGGCAGGACGGAGGAAGGCATTGCCATCTTCCGTGCGTGCCAGCATATGAACCTCCCCCAGGTCGCAAAGCAGTACGTGGCAACGACGCTGGCCAACTATGACCGGAAGTGAGCCCGGTCACTCGTCCGCGTCATTCTCGGGAACGACCTCTTCGTCTTCGATCGAATCTTCGTCCACACCGGCCGTGTCGGGGGGAAGCAGCGCGTTCTCGATGAGCGCCGCGCCATAGCGATCCTGGGCGAGCACGTTGTACGAGAAGATCGCATAGCCCGAAACCCCCACGGAGCGCAGAAGCGTCACCGCCTCGGCCAGATACCGCTCCCTTCCATCGAATACTCCGAGCCCGATCAGCAGGCGGTCGCGCCCGATGAGGCGGTGGTAGATCCGGGCGCGGTGCTCGAGTTCGAGCGGCGGGAAGTTGTACGCCATCGGCACCACGAAGTCCACCCACCCGTTGTGAACCCACTTCACCCAGTCCTGCCCCTTCTCGCGGGTCGCCTCCAGCGGGTCGGCGAAAACGGCGGCGGAAAGCGCTCGGCCACCGCGGGCCGCGTGGACGGCGGCGACCATGCTGTCCACGTCGCTGATGCGCTGGGCGGTGAAGAGGCTGTCTACCAGCGCAAGCGCCGCTCGCCCCAGCGCGTCCTGGAGCGCCCCGCGGTCGCCGCCGGCAAGTTCCGCCGGATCGACGCCCCAGCGCACCGCGAACGCCGAGCGGGCGGCCGCGTCGAAGGAGTAGGTTCGGTTTGGATAGCGGATGTAATCGAGATGGACGCCGTCGACTGCGTACGACTGGACGAGTTCGCGAACGACGTTCGCCATGTGACGGCGCATTTCCGGAACAGCGGGAGATACGAAATAGCCCTCGATCCCGGACTTCTTCCACTGCGACCGGGGCACGACGTCCATGCGCCGCCCGCGCTCGTCCGTGAGGAGCCATTCCGGATGCCGGGAGACGATGTGCCCGGGGGGCGGTGATGCGGCCGTATCGGACCACACGAGGAAGACATTGAGCCACGCGTGCACGGAGATGCCGGCGCGGCGGGCCAGAATGATGAGATAGGCGAGGGGATCGAAGTCCGCCAGAGGTGCTGCGAGTGCGGAAGCGGGCGGATCGATGCCGGATCGATACCACGTGTCCCCGCGGCCGCGAACCTGTACGAAGAGCATGTGCGTACGCGTCTGGACGGCGAAATCGATCAGACGATTGACGGACTCCGGTGTGACGAGCGCGTCGCGCACCACCCACAGGGCGCGAATCTCGTCGTCGGGCAGTATCGGCGTGCTTTCGCGCAGGCGCGCCAGATAGGGCGCGTCCGGGGGGAGGACGCCGGGTTCCGCGGTCTGGCTTCCCCAAAAAGCGGGAGCCCCTCCCGTTGGAAGGGGCTCCCAGAGAATCCAAATCGAAGCGACCAGGACCGGGACGAATGCCGCCGTCCGGAAACCGCGCGTCATGCGAGGACTACTCCCCCGTCTTCCTCGACTTCGACCCCGCCCGGGACTTGGGAGCGGCCTTCTTGCCGGCGGCCGCCGTCTTCGACTTCGTGTCCTTCTTGTCCTTCTTGTCCCTCGCCGGCGCGGCCTTTTCCTTCCTGGCCTTCGTCTTCTTCGCCGGCTTCTCGTCGGCCGCCTCCGCATCCGCACCCCCGGCCTTCGCCCTGGACTTGCGGGAAGCAGCCGGCTTCTCGGCCTCCGCCGCATCCTCCCGGACACCGCGTACCAGCGGCTTCCGGGTCACTTCCGTGTCCACGAGCTCCAGCAGCACGAGGCGGGCATTGTCGCCCACGCGCGTCCGGTCGAGGCGGATGATGCGCGTGTATCCGCCGTTGCGCTCCAGGTAGAGCGGCGCGATCTTGTCGAACAGTTTGCGCAGCGTCGTGGTCGAGCGGACGAAGCGTCCGGCCTGCCGCCAGTGCGCCAGCGCGACAGCCTCGAGCTGCTGGGCTTCCGCTTCTTTCCCGGACGACTTGAGGCTCATGCCCTCCTGGTGCGCCCGGTAACCCTTCTTGGCGCGCGTAATCAGGCGCTCCGCGACACGGCGCGCCTCCTTCGCCTTGGGACCGGTGGTGGTGATCCGCTCGGACTCGAACAGCGACGTCACCATGCTGCGCATCAGCGCTTTACGGTGGGCCGCCGTGCGTCCCAGCTTTCGATGATCAACGCGGTGTCTCATGTCTCTTCCTCATCCTGCTTCGCGGCCGGAGCGGCTTGCGCCCCGATCCGCTGACTACGAATTCTCGATTACAATCTCGCTGTCGCTGTCGGAGTCCGAATCGTCGTCCGAGTCGGTCTCGAGGTCGTCGTCCATCGCCATGCCTTCGGTGCTCGGCCTCGGGGCCTTGCCGCCGAGCAGGGCGTCGACGTCCATGCCCAGGTGCAGACCCATCCCGGCGAGAATCTCGCTGATCTCCTTGAGACTCTGCTTGCCGAAATTCCGGTACTTCAGCATCTCCGCTTCGCTGCGGCGAACCAGTTCGCCCAACGAACGGATGTTGGCGCGGCGCAGGCAGTTGCTCGAGCGGACGGAGAGTTCGAGTTCCTCCACGCTCCGGCCCATGAGCTCGCGCAGCCGCTCGCTTTCCTCGTCGACCTCGGGCTCCTGCTCTTCCATCGGCGCTTCGTCGAAGTGGATGAAGAGCAGCATGTGGTCCTTGACGATCTTGGCCGCGTAGCCAAGCGCATCCTCGGGACGCACGCTTCCGTCGGTGACGATTTCAAGAATCAGGCGATCATAGTCCGTCCGCTGCCCGACCCGCGTGTTCTCGACCGTGTACGCAACCTTGCGAACCGGTGAAAAATTGGAATCCAGCGGAATCAGACCGATGTCATAGTCGCCCAGGTCGTGCGTCTCGGCCGCAACGTAACCGCGACCATGCCCGATCAGGATGTCCATCTCCACTTCGACTGCCTCGGTGGCCGTGCAGATAACGAGATCCTTGTTGACGATCTCGATGTCCGCGTCCGGCTCGATGTCGGCAGCCGTGATCGGCCCCTGTTTCGTGACCTTGAGCTTCACGAACTTGGGCTCGTCGTTGTGCATCACGACAACCAGCTGCTTGAGATTCAACACCACGTCGGTGACGTCTTCCATCACGCCGGGGATGTTCGACAGCTCGTGAAGAACCGTCCTGATGCGCACGGCGGTCACGGCAGCTCCCTGAATCGAAGAGAGCAGCGTTCGGCGCAGCACGTTACCGAGCGTGAGACCGAAACCACGTTCCAGGGGCTCCACGACGAAGCGCGAGTACGAGGCCGTGGTCGAGGCCTCCTCTCGTACTATCTCCTTCGGCATCAACAGATTACGCCATTTCATGCAGACTTCCTCCTCCCTGAGGGGACGGTCGGTGACGTTACTTGGAGTAGAGCTCGACGATGAGCTGTTCGTCCACCGGCACCGGAATCACGTCGCGGGTTGGAATCTCCGTGAACGTTCCTTCGAATTTGTTTGTGTCCAGGTCGAGATATGGCACGGCCTGGCGCGCGTCGACATTCTTGATCGCCTCGCGGATGATGAAGAGCTCCTTGCTCTTTCCCCGCGGCGCGATACGGTCCCCCGGCGACACAAGGAAACTCGGGATGTTGACCCGCTTGCCATTCACCTCGAAGTGGCTGTGGCGGATCAACTGGCGGGCCTGAGCCCGCGACGTCGTGAAACCGAGGCGGAACACGACGTTGTCCAGCCGGCGCTCGAGCAGCTGCAGGAGCGTCGTACCCGTGACACCCTTCTGCTGCGCCGCCTTGTGGAAGTAGTTGCGGAACTGCCTCTCCAGCAGACCGTAGGTCTTGCGGAGCTTCTGCTTCTCGCGCAACTGGGTGTTGTACTTGGAAGACTTCCTCTGGCGTGCCTTGCCGTGCTGCCCCGGCGGAAAATTGCGCTTCTCGATGGCACACTTGTTTGAATAGCAACGGTCCCCCTTGAGGAAGAGCTTCTCTCCCTCACGGCGGCACAGCTTGCATTTCGCGTCACGATACCTGGCCATTCATTCCTCCATGCATAGCCCCGGGGGCTATACCCGGCGCCGCTTCCTCGGGCGGCAGCCATTGTGCGGCTGGGGCGTACAATCCTTGACCGCGATGACGTCGAGCCCGGCCGCGCGCAGCGACCGGATGGCAGCCTCACGCCCCGCACCCGGACCCTTGATCCACGCCTCGACCTTCTTCATTCCCATCTCGATCGCTTCCCGCGCGCAACGCTCGGCAGCCAGCTGGGCTGCGAACGGCGTGCTCTTTCGCGAGCCTTTGAAACCAACCATGCCCGGGCTCGCCCAGGACACGACGGCCCCGCTCATGTCCGTGATCGTCACGATGGTGTTGTTGAACGTCGACTTGATGTGCGCGATGCCCGCCACATCGACCTTCTTCGACTTCTTCTTGCCACTCGTGCGTTTCGGCTTTGTCGTCAACGCTGTCCTCCTTGCGCGCGCGCCTCCCACGGCGATCCGCGCGGCGAGTCACTGCTTACTTGGTCGGCTTCTTCTTGCCAACGCCCGGCCGGACCTTCGGTCCCTTGCGCGTCCGCGCGTTCGTGCGGGTTCGCTGACCGTTGACGGGCAGATTCACCCGGTGGCGCCTACCGCGATAACAATTGATGTCGATCAGACGCTTGATGTGGAAGCTCAACTCCGTTCTGAGTTCGCCCTCCACCTTGAATTCGTTCTCGATGATACCGCGGAGCTTGATGCCCTGCTCTTCGAGAAGGTTCTTCACGCGCGTGCTCGGCTCGATGTTCGCCTTCGCGCAGATGCGCTCCGCCGATTTCGTCCCGATGCCATAGATATACGTAAGCGCGATGACAACGCGCTTATCATTCGGAATGTCTACGCCTGCGATTCGCACGGCTGACCGGTCTCCTTTCTTCGCCCGGTTGTGCGCCCGCCCGTATGGACGTGGCGCGCGGGGTTACCCCTGACGCTGCTTGTGGCGCTTGTGTTTGCAGATCACCCGCAACACACCCTTGCGCCGGATGAGCTTGCAATCCGGACATATCTTTCTGATCGAACTTCTAACCTTCATTGCAGTCTTCCTCCGCGATTTCCCTATTTGTACCGGTAGACAATCCGTCCCTTGGTCGGATCGTACGCGGATATCTCGATCGTCACTCGGTCACCGGGGAGAATCTTGATGAAGTGCATTCGCATCTTCCCGGAAACGTGCGCCAGCACGACATGTTTGTTGGCCAGCTCCACCCGGAACATCGTGTTGGGCAGCGCCTCTACAACCGTTCCTTCCACCGTGATCGAGTCGTCCTTCGCCATAAGCCCTTTCGTTCGTGTCCTAGGCCTGCCGCGTCAGAATGCGCGGACCTTCCCTGGTGACGGCCACCGTATCCTCGAAGTGCGCCGACAGCTTCCGGTCGGCGGTTACGATCGTCCAGCCGTCCTCGAGCGTGAACACCTCCGCGGTGCCCGCGTTGATCATGGGCTCGATGGCGATCACGAGCCCTTCCTCGAGAATCGGGCCCTGCCGGGGCGGACCGAAATTCGGGACCTGCGGGTCCTCGTGCATCCGCTCCCCGATGCCGTGCCCGACCAGTGACCGCACCACCGAGAACCCGGCCTTGCGCGCGCGCGATTCGACCGCGTGCGATATGTCGGTCAGGCGGTTTCCCGGTTTCGCCTGCTCGATGCCCAGTTCGAGCGCGTCCCGGGTGACCTCCAGCAGCCGCTCGGCTTCCTTGCTGACACGGCCAACCGGTATCGTCCGCGCGGAGTCCACGTAGTAGCCGTCGCGGAACACGCCGATGTCGAGTCCGACGATGTCGCCCTCCTGAAAGGGCCGATCGTCCGGGATCCCGTGCACGACCTCCTCGTTCACCGAGATGCAGGTCGCGGCCGGATACCCGTGAAAACCCTTGAACGCCGGCCTTCCGCCGCGTCCGACGATCAACCGCTCGATCTCTTCGTCGAGCTGCTTCCGCGTCCGGCCAACCCGGATGAAATCACGGGCGAACTCGAAGCACTCCACGACGATCGCGCCGTTCGCCTGCATGACGCCGATCTGGTCGGGCTTCTTCAGGACGATCATGACAGCGTCCGCTCGATCGCCATGGTGACCTCGTCGACCGTCATCGCGCCATCCAACTCGTGCACCGGAACGCGTCCCTTGTAGTGCGCGAGAATCGGGCGCGTCAGCGTATCGTAGACGTCCAGGCGCTTCGCTATCGTCTCCGGCCGGTCGTCCTCCCGCTGGATCAGCTTCCCGCCGCAGCGGTCACACACTCCATCCACCGCCGGCGGGTTGTTCTCCACATGCCAGACGGTCTTGCACTTCGTGCAGGTCCGCCGGCCGGAAAGCCGGCCCACCACCTCCTCCCCCTTCACGTTCAGCACCACAACCGCGTCGATCGACTGACCGATCTCCGCGAGGAGCCGATCCAGGCCTTCCGCCTGGCCGATGGTCCGCGGGAATCCGTCCAGCAGCCATCCTCGCAGCTTCCGGTCCGCTCCCGTCGCGACGATCGCGTCGCGCATCAGCGCGAGGACGATGTCGTCCGACACCAGCCGGCCCGAGGCCAGAACACCCTCTACCTTCTTCCCCAGCTCCGTCCCCCGGGCAACCGCGTCGCGCAGGAGATCCCCGGTGGAGAGATGCCGGAGCTTCATTCCGTCCCGGAGCCTCTCGGCCTGCGTACCCTTGCCCGACCCCGGGGGTCCAAACAGAACCAGATTCATCTAGCCCCTGCGCCCCCGCAGGCGGCCGTGCTTGACGAAACCCTCGTAGTGACGCATCAGAAGGTGCGACTCCACCTGCCGGAGGGTATCCAGCATCACGCCCACCACGATCAGCAGGCCCGTGCCGCCGAAGTAGAAGGGCACGTTTGCCTTGGTGATCAGCACGTCGGGCAGCACCGCGATGAATGCGAGGAATATTGCGCCCGGCAGCGTGATGCGCGTCAGAATCCGATCGATGTACTCGGCGGTCCGCTTGCCCGGTCGAATGCCCGGAATGAAGCCGCCGGACTTCTTCATGTTGTCGGCAAGATCGACCGGATTGAGGACGATCGCCGTGTAGAAGTACGTGAAGAAGATGATGATCAGCGAATACAGGATTATGTAGACCGCATGCCCCGGCGACAGCCAGAGCGTGATGGTCTGGAGGAACGTGACGTTCTGGAAGAACGCCGCGATCGTCCCCGGGAACATGATCAGCGACTGCGCAAAGATGATCGGAATCACGCCGGCGATGTTCACGCTCAGCGGAATGTGGCTCGCCTGACCGCCATATACGCGCCGCCCCACCACCCGTTTGGCGTACTGAACCGGGATCCTGCGCTGCCCCTGGGTGACGAAGATGATGGCGGCGGTTATGAGTACCATCATCAGCAGTATGATCGCGAGCTTGAACGGCGTCATCTGACCGAGTTTCACGGCACGGATGGTGTTGAGCGTGTCGTTCGGATACATGGCGATGATGCCGATCGTGATGATCAGCGAAATCCCGTTCCCGATCCCCCGCTCGGTTATCTGTTCGCCGAGCCACATCACGAACACGGTGCCGGCGGTCAGCGTCAGCACGGTCAGCAGGCGGAACCCCCAGCCGGGGAACATCACCGCGGACGCCCCGCTGGGACCGGTCATGTTCTCGAGGAACATGGCAATGCCGAAGCCCTGGACGATCGAGAGCACCACCGTGCCGTAACGCGTATACTGGGTGATCTTCTTGCGTCCCTCGTCGCCTTCCTTGGCCAGCTTCTCGAAATACGGGATGACTGCCTGGAAGAGCTGCAGAATAATCGACGCGCTGATGTAGGGCATGATGCCCAGAGCGAAGATCGTCGCCTTCTCCAGGTTGCCACCCGCAAACAGGTTGTACAGCCCGAGGATCGTCCCCCGTTGCCGTTCAAAGAACTCCGTGATCACGGTTGCATCCACGCCCGGTGTCGTGATGAAGCTGCCGACGCGATACACGATGAGCAGGCCCAGGGTGAACAACACCCTGCGCTTCAACTCGGGAATGCTGAAGATTTCCTGAATCTTGCTGATCATGACTACCTGGGCAATTCCTCTGCGGCCGGCCTGTTACAATTGACCAATGATGCTGACCTGCCCGCCGGCCTTCTCGACGACTTCTCTCGCCTTCTTGCTGCACGCGTGCACGGTGATCTTGAGCACCTTGTTGATCTCCCCGTCGGCGAGGAGTTTCACCGGACTGTTCAGATGGCGAATGAGCCCGCTCTCGAGCAGCGTGTCGATGCCAACGGTCGCGTTCGCGTCAAACCGATCCAGATCCCCCACGTTGACCACCTGATAGGCAACACGGAAGATATTCGTGAACCCGCGCTTGGGGATGCGGCGCTGGAGCGGCATCTGACCGCCCTCGTACCATGCGTGCATCGTGTTTCCCGTCCGCGACTGCGTTCCCTTGTGGCCGCGTGTAGCGGTCTTGCCGTGGCCGGAACCCGGCCCGCATCCGACACGCTTGCGCTTCTTTCTTGATCCGGCGGCCGGCTTCAGAGTACTGAGATCCATGGCGCTACTCCTTCTCCACACGCACGAGGTGGCGAACCTGATCGATCATGCCGCGGATCTGTGGCGTGTCCGTCTTCTCGATCGTCTGATAGGTGCGGCGAAAGCCGAGAGCCTCCATCGTACGATGGTGCTTCGGCGGAGCGCCGATCACACTCTTGATCTGGGTGATTCGAATCTTCTTGGCCTCAGCCATTGCGACCCTCGATTCCAAAGAGCTGATTGATCGAAATCCCGCGTCGCTTGGCGACGTCCTTCGCGCTCTCGAGCTGCGTCAGCGCGGCCATCGTGGCCTTGATCAGGTTGTGGGGGTTCGTGGATCCGAGCGACTTCGCCAGGATGTCTCGCACGCCCGCGGATTCCATGATGGCACGCACCGCGCCACCCGCGATAACGCCGGTACCCGCCGTGGCCGGCTTGAGAATCACCTTGCCGGCACCGAACTTCCCGTAGACCGTGTACGGAATCGTCCCGCCCATCAGCGGAATCCGGACCATCGAGCGCTTGGCATTCTCGCCGGCCTTGCGTATGGCATCGCTGATTTCGTTGGACTTGCCGAGTCCGATTCCCACCCGTCCCATGCCGTCGCCCACGCACACGAGCGCGTTGAAGCTGAAGCGCCGTCCGCCCTTGACCACTTTCGCCACGCGGTTCACGTAGACCGTCGTCTCGATGTACTCGGGTCCCGAGCGCTCCCGTTCCGGTCTCGGCCCCCGGCGTGACCGGTCGTCACGGCCCCTGCCGCCCCGCCCACCGCGATCTCGCTGTCCCGGGCGGTTGTCTGTCCGCTGATTCGTTCCGCTTTCCACTACGGGGTCCTCCGTCCGTGTTCCTGCAAACTAGAATTCGAGTCCATGCTTGCGGGCCGCATCCGCCAGCGCCGCAACGCGTCCGTGATACAGATAACCGCCTCTATCGAACGCCACCTTGCTGACGCCCTTCTCCTTCGCGGCCTGCGCCAGAAGACGACCAACCTCACGGGCCAGGGCCGTCTTGCGTCCTGCCGGCGGCTTCGCGCTCTCTCCCTTTGCCTTCTTGCCCGCCTTGGCACCGGTCTTGGCTTCCGGCGCGGCCGCCTGATCCGGCTTCGGCGCGGCGGGCTCATCCAGCTTCAGACTCGACACCGACACGAGCGTGCGCCCGGCGGTATCGTCGATGATCTGCGCATAGATATGGCTGTTCGAGCGGAACACACACACCCGCGGCCGTTCGGGAGTACCCACGACCCGGTTGCGTACATGCTTGTGGCGGCGCCAGCGCCTGTACTTGCTGGCATCGTGCATCTTCTTCATGACTCTTCTTTCCTCCGCGGCAGGCTACGAACTGGTGGCAGCCGACTTGCCGGCCTTGCGCACGATCGTCTCGTCGGAATACTTGATTCCCTTGCCCTTGTAGGGTTCCGGGGCACGCAGCGCGCGGATCTCCGCCGCCACCTGGCCAACCCGCTGCCGGTCGATGCCGGAAACCCGGATCTTGGTCGGCTCCGGCGTTTCCACCGTGATGCCCTCCGGCACCGGAAACTCAATCGGATGCGAGTAGCCGATCGTGAAAGTGATCGTCTTGCCCTTGGACTCCGCCTTGTAGCCGACGCCGATGATCTCGAGTTCCTTCGTGAATCCGTCCGACACGCCTTTGACCATGTTGGCCAGGTGCGCGCGCGTGGTCCCATGCGCCGCACGAACCGGCTTCATGTCGTTCGAACGCGTGACGACGATCTTCTTGTCCTCCAGGACCACCTTGCAGGTCGACGGCACCGCGAGTGACAGGGACCCTTTGGGGCCCTTCACCGTGACCTTCGACGCCTCGACGTTCACCGTCACTCCTGACGGGATGCCTACCGGCTGTTTTCCAATTCGAGACATTTCAAAACCGTCCGTTCTTGGCCGTGACCGCTACCAGATCTCGCACATGACCTCGCCGCCGATACCCCGCTTGCGGCACTCGATGTCGGTGATGATCCCCTGTGACGTCGACACGATCGCAATGCCGTATCCGCCGAGCACGCGCGGAAGGTGCGTACGACCCGTGTACACGCGACGGCTTGGCCGGCTGACGCGCTCGGCGCCGCTCAATACCGGCGAATTGTCGCGCGAGTACTTCAGATAGATGCGCAGGAGTCCCTGGCGGTTGTCCTCGATGTACTTGACCCCGGTCAAAAAGCCGGCGTCTAACAGGATCTTGCTCATCTGTGCCTTGACGCGCGACGCCGGGATATCAACGTGCTTCTGTTTGGCACGCGAGGCGTTTCGAATCCTCGTCAGGAAATCCGCAATTGGATCTGTCATTGCCATCTGTCTCTACACTCCTGCGCGGCGGTTCGCGTCGAGCGTTCGACGCGATTTCCGGAGCGCGCTTTCAAATGTCGTTCGCGCGAGGACCCTGAGCGGAGAA
>CAZPUV010000009.1:15086-20634 GCA_964589805.1 uncultured bacterium
GGGCGGCGGCGGCCCCCCCCCGGCCCCCCCCCCCCCCCCCCCCCCCCGCCACTCCACTACCAGCTTGCCTTGACGACGCCCGGAACTTCGCCCTGCAGGGCGAGATCACGGAAGCAGATTCGGCAGAGGCCAAACCTGCGGAGGTACGCACGCGACCGGCCGCACTTGTTGCAGCGGTGGTACGCACGAACCTTGAACTTCGGACGTCGCCGGGACTTCGCAATCCACGATTTCTTGGCCACGGGTTCCTTCCTACCGTCTTTTCGTCCTTGCCGTCCCTAGTTCTTCCGGAACGGCATCTTCATATGCGTCAGCAGCGCGAGCGCCTGCTCATCAGTTCGCGCCGACGTAACAATGGTAATGTCCATCCCGAAGATCTGAGCGATCTTGTCGTACTCGATCTCCGGGAAGATGATGTGCTCCTTGATGCCCATCGTGAAGTTCCCGCGTCCATCGAATCCTTTCGCCGCGACGCCGCGAAAATCTCGAATGCGCGGCAGCGACAGGTTCACGAGACGGTCATAGAACTCGTACATGCGATCGCCGCGGAGCGTTACCTTGCATCCGATCGCCATGCCCTCGCGCAACTTGAACGCCGCCACGGAGACACGCGCCCGGTTGAGGCGCGGTTTCTGCCCCGTGATGCGCGCCAGGTCATCCATGGCCGAATCGACGAGTTTGCCGTTCTGAACGGCCTCCCCCACTCCCATATTGACCACGATCTTCGTCATCCGCGGAACTTCCATGACGTTGTCGAAGCCAAATTCCTTCCTGAGAGCAGGCACGACTTCTTTTTCGTAGATTTCACGCAATCTCGCCATCGTTCGTCTCCATCGGTCCGGCTACTCGCCGGCAATCATTTCCTTGCATGCGTTGCAGACCCGGACCTTCCGGCCAGTCGACAACTTGCCGCTGTGCGTGCGCGCGGGCTTGCCGCACTTCGGACAAACGAGCATCACGTTGGACATGTGAATCGAGGCTTCCTTCTCGATGATGCCACCCTGTTGCTGCTGCGAACGCGGGCGCGTGTGCCGCTTGACCAGCTGTATCTTCTCCACGATCACCCGGTCTTCGTCCGGAAGCACCTTGATCACGCGTCCGGTCTTGCCTTTGTAGTTTCCGGAAAGCACTCTTACCGTGTCGTTCTTGACGATGCGCTGCATGATTACTCCAGTGCTAGAGCACTTCGGGTGCGAGCGAGACGATCTTCATGAACTTCTTGTCTCGCAGTTCGCGCGCCACCGGGCCGAAAATGCGCGTTCCGATGGGCTCCTTGTTATCGTTGATGATCACCGCTGCGTTCTCATCGAAGCGGATGAACGTCCCGTCATTGCGCCGCGTCTCCTTGGTGGTGCGGACGATCACCGCCTTCGCCACCTGCCCCTTCTTCACCAGTCCCCCGGGGATCGCCACTTTCACCGACACGGAAATGATATCGCCAATCGTGGCGCTGCTCTTCCTCGTCGAACCGACAACCTGGATGCACTGCAGTCTCTTGGCACCCGAGTTGTCGGCCACCTGAAGCATGGTCCGCATCTTGATCATTGCTTTTACCTGCCAAATTCCAGTCGATGCTACTTCGCGCGCTCGATCACTTCGATCAGCCGCCAGCGCTTTAGCTTGCTCAATGGCCGCGTCGACATGATGAGGACCTTGTCCCCGATGTTGCACGTGTTCTCTTCATCGTGAGCGTAGAACTTGGTGGTGCGCTTCACGTACTTCCCGTACGCCGCGTGCTTCACCAGTCGCTCTACCGACACCACGATGGTCTTGTTCATCTTGTTGCTCTCCACGAGTCCAACGAACGTCTTGCGTCGGTTCGGGCGAGGCGTGGTCTTCGTTTCCGTCATCATTGAACCCATCCTGTGTTGCCGCCTACTTTGCGGCGATCTGCTTCTGACGAATGAGGGTCCGCGCCCGCGCGATGTCGCGGCGGAGCAGACGCACGCGCATCGTGTTGTCCAGCTGGCGCAACACCAGCTTCACCCGCAGGTTGGCCATTTCGTCCACCAGCGACTCGTGATGAGCCTTGAGCTCGTCGATCGTCATGTCCTTCATGTCCTGCGCCTTCATCCCTAGTCCTCCTGATTACGACGAACGAACTTCGTCTTACAGGGAAGCTTGGACGCCGCAAGCTGCAGCGCTCGTTGCGCGACATCCAGCGGGACGCCTTCGAGCTCGAAGAGCACCCGGCCCGGCTTGACGACGGCGACCCAGTACTCCGGGCTGCCCTTTCCCTTCCCCATGCGCGTCTCGGCCGGCTTCACCGTGACCGGCTTGTCGGGGAATATGCGGATCCAGAGCTTGCCGGCGCGCTTCATATGACGGGTGATCGCCACACGGGCCGCCTCGATCTGGCGGTTCGTGATCCACTGCGGCTCCATCGCCTTGAGTCCGTATTCGCCAAAGGCGATATCCGACCCGCGCGTTGCCTGACCGCTCATGCGCCCACGCTGTTGCTTCCTGTGCTTTACGCGCTTCGGCATCAACATGGCTTACTTGGCCCCCTCTCCGGCCCTGGCCAGAGATTTCCTGAATTCCTCGGGGAAGACTTCTCCCTTGTAGATCCATACCTTGACGCCCACGCAACCGAAGGTCGTGTGCGCCGTGGCCCGCGCGAAATCGATGTCCGCGCGGAGCGTGTGAAGCGGCACCCGCCCCTCGTGGTAGCCCTCGCGGCGCGCGATTTCCGCTCCGCCGAGTCGACCCGAACACTGCACGCGAATTCCCTGGGCGCCCATGCGCATCGCCGATTGGATCGTCTTCTTCATGGCACGGCGGAACGCAACACGCTGAGTCAGCTGCATTGCGATGTGCTCGGCCACGAGCTGAGCGTTCAATTCGGGCTTCTTGACGTCCTTGATGTTGATCTGGACCTCACGCCCGCAACGGCGCTTGAGCTCTTCACGCAGCAGATCGACCTCGGAACCCTTGCGACCGATGACCATCCCCGGCCGCGCCGTGAAGATGTTGACGATCGCCTTGCCTCCCGAACGCTCGATTTCAATTCGGGCCACACCGGCCCGGAACAGCCGGCGCTTGATATAGGTGCGCACTTTGATGTCCTCGTCGAGCCACTTCGAGTACTCCTTCGACGAGAACCAGCGCGAATCCCAGGTCCGGTTGATCCCCAGGCGGAAGCCTACGGGATGGGTTTTCTGTCCCATTACTCGGACCTCCACACCGCTACTCGGCTACGCATTCTCGGCTCCCTCCGTCAACGACACGACGACCTTGATGTGACTGCTGCGCTTGCGAATCCTGTAAGCCCGGCCCTGCGCGCGAGGCCGGATGCGGTACATCGTGCGTCCCTCGTCGATCAAGATCGACTTCACGAACATGTCCTCCGCTGCCACCGCCCCTCCGTGCTTGTTCACGAGGTTGTGCATGGCCGATCGGATCGTCTTGCTCACCGCCGCCGACGCCGCCCTCTTGGTCATGCGCAGCGTGATGAGAGCGCTGTCGACCTTCTGGCCACGGACAAGATCCGCCAGCTGGCGGACCTTGCGCGGCGGGAAGCCAACGTGTTTAGAAACTGCGTACGCGTCCATGATTCCGTCCTGTTGGCGGCCGCCAGATTACTTCTTGGCCGCTTTCTCTTCCTTCGTCTTGTGCGTGTGACCCCGGAACTGGCGCGTCAGCGAAAATTCGCCGACCTTGTGACCCACCATGTTCTCCGTCACGTAGACCGGGATGAACTGTTTGCCATTGTGAACGGCCAGGGTGTGGCCGATCATCTCGGGTGAAATCGTCGAGCGCCGGGCCCACGTCTTGATGACGCGCCTTTCGCCCGTCTGGTTCATCGCCGTAATCCTGTTGAGAAGCTTCTCGTCGATGAACGGACCTTTTTTGAGACTCCGCGCCATATCGACCTCTATCCTTCCGTCTTCTTCTTGCCGCGGCGACGAATGATCAACCGCGAACTCGGCTTCTTCCTCTTTCGGGTCTTGCGCCCGTCGGGCAGACCCCACGGGCTGCAGCCCGGTCTTCCGCCGCTGGACTTGCCCTCGCCTCCACCGAGCGGGTGGTCGACGGGATTCATCGCGACACCCCGCACCTTCGGACGCCGGCCCAGCCAGCGTGAACGGCCGGCCTTGCCGCCAACCACGTTCTCGTGGTCGAGATTCCCCACCTGCCCGACGCTGGCGTAGCACTCCCTGCGCACCATCCGCATCTCGCCGGACGGCAGCCTGAGCGTGGCGTAGTCGCCATCCTTCGCCATGAGCTGCGCGAACGATCCGGCGGAACGGGCCATCTGGCCGCCTTTGCCCGAGACCAGTTCGATGTTGTGAACCATCGTGCCCACGGGAATCTTCTCCAGCGGGAGCGCGTTGCCCGGCTTGATGTCGGCGTCCGGTCCCGCGACCACCGTGTCGCCGACCTTCAGGTCGTTGGGCGCGATGATGTAGCTCTTCTCGCCGTCCGCGTAGTAAAGGAGCGCAATCCGCGACGTGCGGTTCGGATCGTATTCGATCGACGAAACCTTCGCGGGGACACCGAGCTTCCGGCGTTTGAAATCAACGATGCGATAGAGCCGCTTGTGCCCGCCACCCCGGCGGCGCGCGGTCGTGTGACCCACGTTGTTGCGGCCGCCGCTCTTCCCGAGCGACTCGGTCAACGACTTCTCGGGCCCCACCCTGGTGATCTCGGCAAAATCCGAGACTGTCCGGTAGCGCAGTGTCGGCGTAATCGGTCTGAACTTCTTGATTCCCATCGCTGTTCCCTCTCAGGCGTCAGGCAAGGTCGAACGCGTCGATCGTCTGCCCCTCGGCCAACGTCACGTACGCCTTCTTCCACGACTTCCGCGGACCCTCGAAGCGTCCCGCCTTGTTCATTACGACGGAGATCTTGCCGCGAAAGATCGCGGTCCGCACGTCGAGAACCTTCACATTGAAAAGCTTCTCGACCGCTTCCTTGATCTCACGCTTGTTCGCCCTCGTATCCACGCGAAATACGTAGCGGTTCTTGGTTTCCTTCAGGACCGCGCTCTTCTCGGTGAGCATCGGCCGGTCGATGATAAATCGAATGTCGCGGGTCTTCATGACGCGAACACCTCTTCCATCCTCTTCAGGGCCGCGCTGGACACGACGACCTTCTCGGCCCACACGACGTCGTACGTGGACACCGAGTCCGCGAGCGTAATACGAACGGTGTCGATGTTCCGCGCCGACTTGATGGTCGGCAGATGCGACTTGTCGAGCACGACGAGGGTCTTCGTGTCAGGATAGGCACCAACGCTCTTCAGGAGTCCGGCGAACGCACTGGTCTTGGGCGCGTCGAACTCGAGCGACTTGATGACGATCACGTTCCCGTCCTTAGCGCGGCTCGTGAGCGACGAGAAGAGCGCGACCCGCTTTGCCTTCTTGTTGACCTTCAGCCGGTGGTCACGCGGGTGCGGACCGAACACAGTTCCACCGCCGCGCCATAGCGGCGAACGAATCGTCCCCGCGCGCGCGCGCCCCGTACCCTTCTGGCGCCACGGCTTCTTGCCGCCACCCCGCACGTCGGACCGCTCCTTGGTGTTCACCGTGCCCTGACGCGGGTTGGC
>CAZPUV010000009.1:20644-21457 GCA_964589805.1 uncultured bacterium
CACCACGGCCTCGTGCACGACGAATTCGTTCACTTCGGCGTCGAACAGGACACTCGGCAGATCCACCGTGCCCGCGCTCTTGCCGTCCTTGTCGAAACAATTGGCCTTCGCCATGATCTACCTCGCGTCCGAGCGGACGAACACGATTCCGTTGTTCGCGCCTGGAATGCTGCCCTTGATGAACAGCAGGTTGTTCTCCGCATCGATCTGCACCAGGGTCAGGTTGCGGGTCGTGCGCTTGACGCCGCCCATGCGGCCCGGCATGCGTTTACCGGGCATCGTGCGCGACGGGTACGCCGACGAACCAACCGACCCCGGCTCGCGGTAGTTCTTGTTGCCGTGGGTCTTGCGGCCACGCTGGAAATTGTGGCGCTTGATGGTTCCCGCGAACCCGCGCCCCTTCGACGTGCCGGTCACATGCACGACCTTGGTGCCCTCGAAGAGCTTCACGTCGAGCGTGTCGCCAACCTTGTAGGAAGACGGGTCGGACACCCGAACCTCCCGCAGAATGCGACGCACCGGTACGCCGGCCTTCTTGAAATGGCCCGCCTCGGGCTTGTTCACCCGCGATTCCTTCGTTTCGCTAAAACCGATCTGGATCGCGGCGTAACCCTCTTTTTCGAGGGTCTTCACCTGTACGATCGGGCAGGGCCCGACCTCGATCACGGAAACCGGCACGACTCTGCCCGATTCCTCGAAGATCTGCGTCATTCCTATTTTCTTGCCGATCAGCATCATGGCTTCAACCTACGTCTTGATCTCGATGTCCACGCCCGCCGGAAGGACGAGCTTTGTCAAATCATCGATCGTCTG
>CAZPUV010000010.1:0-941 GCA_964589805.1 uncultured bacterium
GTCCACAGCATGTTTCCCACCTCCTTTTATCGAGTCAGCGGGACTGCTCAGGGACGCGCCAGCATGCCCATCCGGAGTGGTCCTGCTTGTGCTTTTGGCGCCCGAACCGGGGCGCGCGGTACAAGACACTGAGCGCTTTGCTCATTTCTGGAAGCGCGTACGCTGGGTCATCGGCGCAGTCGCAATGTTCGACGGCCTCGCGCGGCATCTGGCTCGCGACGGCCAATGTGCGCTGGTAGGTCCGCGCCACCGAGTTGACGAAGGCGTTCACGCCATCGCCGTCATACACGACGACGCTGACCGCCGTTTGTACATCGCCGATGAGGCGCTCGAACGCGTTGTGCGCAAGCCGATGCGCGAAGCTGGCTACCTCGTCGCCGTCCGGCCCGAAATCGAGCGACGCGAGCGGCCCGAGGTCGAAGTACGACAAGTGCAGATTGTCGGGCGAGGCGATGATGTAGCGTGCGTAGGGAGCAAGGGCACCTATGGTGTGGGGTGTACCGCCGAAGCACGTGGCGAGCACGAGCACGTCAATCCTGGAGTCTCCCGCAAGGGCCCGTACGCCGTCGGCCAGATCGTCGACGGTGAAGGGGCGCTTCGAATAGGATGCGTCGTATCCCGTCCCGTTGAACTCGGGGATTTCGTGGCCGAAGTAAAGGAACAGCCGGAGCGGCGGGCCGGTCTGCCCGTCGGTAGTCTGCTCGAAGAGCCGCACCTCCGGGTCGAAGCGAGACTCGCCCTGGTCACGCCAGTACGACTTGCGGGCCAGGAGGCGCCCGTTCCGGTAGTGGTAGGCGCGGCCGTCGCGGCGCGGAACCAAGAACAACAGGTGCCGCCGCTCGATCTGGTGAAAGATAAAAACTTCCGCATTCGGAGTCTGCTCTGCGACTGCCTGTGCTCTCGCGAGGACGTCTTCGTCCGCCCTGCGGGCTTGGCCAAGC
>CAZPUV010000010.1:951-2893 GCA_964589805.1 uncultured bacterium
GGCCAAGCGCATCGTGGTAGAGGTAATTGGCATCGCCGTGGATGATGAACACGAGCGAGTACCGGGGCGGTCCCTCGGCTAGCCGGTCCGGGTCGTGGGTCGGCGGTGCCGTGCTGCACGAGACCACCAGTGCCGCGAGTGCCACGCATCCGCCATACCCGGAGGCGGCGGACAGCGTTCGCGTGGCACCCACGACCAGTTTGTGTAGAAAGCGTCTCATCATCCCGTGGAGCGCCAACTCACGCGATCAGAATCACGATGATGATGATGAGAAGCAGCGTGACCAGGCTGATGGTTATCGTCTTGTCGGCCTGCTCCATATCCTGGACGATGTAAGTGGAGAAGGCATTGAGCTGGTCGTCAGGGACACGTTCAAAGCCGTTGAGTCCAGCGAGTTCGTCGCTCTTCTCCTGCAGCGTGACCTTCATACGATCAAGATTGGTGCCGTCCTGCTCAGACGTCAGAGGGGCATCCTTGACCGTCTCGAGCACATTGATCATGTTATTGAGATCGTTGGTGAGGATCTCGCGCTTCTGAACGGGGTTTTCGGTGGCTTTCACCTTGAGAGCCGTCTCGTTGAGGTAGTTGTGGACCTTGTCCTGGCCCATGGCGACCCCCGCGAAGCCGATAAACCCGGTCACGATGACCAGGCGCAATATGATTCTGGTAAGCATGGTGTGTTCTCCTTGGTATCCATCGCCCCGGGCGATGTGCGACGTCCGCGGGGGCGTTGGGACAACGGACTGGTTTACTGCCATTCGTTTGACAGTGTGCCGGTTGCGGCGAACGGAAGGAATCGACCAGAGGGGTGAAAAGGGAGCTAGTTCCCCGGATGGAGGCGGGCGACGGCGTCAGGCGCGAGCCGGACCGCGCCCGGAGCCGGTATCAGCGACGCGCCGGTCCGTCGTCAGTCGAGACGGAGGAGTGCGTGCTTCCGGGCCCAGGACAAGATGCCGCGGTCAAATCCGGCAGGAACGCTACCAGGGATTCGTGGCCCAGACCGACAACTCGGGGATCATGCCCCGGTCGTCCAGCTCGAGCACCGACTTGATCGCGTGCGCGATCTCCATCGAGGTGAGCTTGTTGGGCGGCGCCTGGCGTTCGCGGCCGTCGTCGCGGCCGAAGGCGGTAGCGACCTCGCTGGGCGCGATGAGCGTCACACGAATGTCGTGCTTGCGCAGTTCGGCCGCCCAGCACTCGGTCATTCCGCGCAGCGCGAACTTGGACGCGGCGTAGATGGTCCCGCCGGCGAATCCCTTGAGCCCGGCGGTGGAGCCGATGTTGATGATGTGCCCGCGCGATTTCTGCGCCTTGAACATCGCCGCGGCGCGCGCGCCCATGAGGGCCGCGCCGTAGACGTTCACGCGGAAGATCTTCTCGAAGTCCTCGGCCGTCACCTTCTCCATCTCGCAGAAGACGCCGATGCCGGCGTTGTTGATCAGACAGTCGAGACCGCCGAAACGATCGTGGACTTCCTTGAACGTTCGCTCGACGTCGGCCGGGTTGCCGGCGTCCGCCACGATCGCCACCGCCCCGATCTCGTCGGCCGCGGCGCGCAGACGCGCTTCGGCGCGCCCCGTGATCGCCACGCGCGCGCCGGCCCGGGACAGTACCTGTGCGGCGGCCTTGCCGATGCCGAGGCTGCCGCCGGTCACGAGAATCCTGGCGTCTTTGAGTTTCACGCTGTTGCCTCCAGGATGGGTAACCCTACTCGATCACGCCGCACGCCACGCGCGCACCGCCGCCGCCGAGTGCGGCGGGCACGTCGGAGAAGTTGTCCCCGCCGGCGTGGATCATCAGCGAGCGTCCCGCGAGGTCCTTCAACTTGAGGCGCGGTGCGAGCACGGCGAGGGTCGCCGAGCCGTCGGGTGCGACATACAACGGCGGCAGGTCGCCCAGGTGTCCCTCGGCGTACGGCCCCAGGTGCCTGCCGGTCTGGCCG
>CAZPUV010000010.1:2903-4713 GCA_964589805.1 uncultured bacterium
ATCGAAGTGACTCCCGGCCGCCAGCCCCGCCACCATCTTCCCGTCCTTCTCGGCGCACTCGCAGGTGGCGTGCTCGTGCACGTGGAACCCGTGCAGCCCCGGCGCGAGCCCCGTGACGTTGGGGGTGAGCAGGAGCCCGTACTTCGTGTCCTCCACGCGCACGGTGCCGATCTTCTCTCCCATGCCCGCGTCGGTGAGGGCGTGGATGTCGTACATCCTGTAGAGCTTGTCCTCGGCGTGCGCCGCCAGGGCGGCGACCGACAACGCGGCGAGAACCAGGGAAACTCGCTTCATCGTGTGACCTCCTAGCTCGCTTCCGCCACCAGATCCCGGAAATTCGACAGCGACACGAGTTTGAAGTCCTCGCGGTGCAGCCGGGGATCGTCCTGGATCTCGATGCGGAGGCGGTACTGTTTCTCGAGCGCGTCGAGCATCGGAGCGCGCTGCTCTTCGAGGAACACAGCGAACGACGTGTTCACGCGCAGCTGGATGCGCCGCTCGCGCGTGCGCTGTCCGATGCGCTGGATCTGCCGCTCCACCTTGTTGGCAAGCGTGTCGAACGAGAGCACCTTGCCCGTGCCGCGGCAGTACGGGCACTCCTCGGAGAGGAAATGGAGCAGGCTCGGGCGCACGCGCTTGCGGCTCACCTCCACCAGCCCGAGGTCGCTCACCGCGAAGGCCTTGGCGCGCGAACGGTCCTTGCGCAGGTGGTTGCGAAGTTCGGCGAGCACCTTCTTCTTGTTGCCCTCGCTCTCCATGTCGATGAAATCGATCACGATGATGCCGCCGATGTCGCGCAGCCGGAGCTGTCGCGGCACCTCGCGCGCGGCGAGCAGGTTGGTCTCCAGGATCGTCTCCTCCTGGTCGCGCTTGCCCACGAAGCGGCCCGTGTTGACGTCGACCACCACCATGGCCTCCGTCTGATCGAAGATGAGATAGCCGCCCTTCTTGAGCCACACCTTGCGGTCGAGTGTCTTTTCGATCTCGTTCTCGATGTTGTACTTGTCGAAGATGGACGACTTCTCGCGGAAGAGATGCGTCCGCGAGGCGATGTCCGGGCTGACCTCGCGCAGGTGCCGGACGAGTTTCCGGTACTCCTTCTCGTTGTCCATCCAGATCTTGTCGATGTCCTCGGCGATGAGGTCCCGCACCATGCCCACCACCATGCCCACTTCCTCGTGCACGAGTTCGGGCGCCTGTGCCTTCTCGGCCCGGCGCTTGATCTCCTGCCAGAGCTTGTGGAGGTAGTTGATGTCGGACACGATCTGCTTGTCCTCGACGCCCTCGCACGCCGTGCGCGCGATGATGGCGCAGTTCGCGGGCTTCTTGCGTGCGATCAGTTGCCGCAGGCGCTGCCGCTCCTGACGCGACTCGATGCGCCGCGAAATGCCGAGGTAGTCGGTGTTGGGCATGTAGACGACGTGCCGGCCGGGCAGGGAGATCTGTGTCGTGAGCCGCGGCCCCTTCGTTCCGATGGCCTCCTTGGTCACCTGGACCAGGACCTCCTGCCCCTTCTGCAGCATCTTCTCGATGGGCTGGACGTTGGGCCGGTCGCGCTGCTCGCGCCTCCCCCCGCGGTCGCCGCCGCGTCCCCCGCGGTCGCCGCCCCGTCCCCCTCGCCCGCGTCCGCCGCGGTCGCCCCCGTTGGATCCACGCCCGCGGTCGTCGCCCTCCTCCACGTCGACGCCGCCCTCGACTTCGAGCCCTTCGGTGTCGGGCACGAGATCTCCGGCGTGCAGGAACCCCGCCTTCTCGTATCCGATGTCCACGAACGCGGCCTGAATGCCGGGGAGGATGGCGTTCTCGCGGC
>CAZPUV010000010.1:4723-20668 GCA_964589805.1 uncultured bacterium
AGGTATACGTCGCCCACGAGGCGCCGCGTCTGTGCCCGTTCCACCATGAACTCGACGAGCTCGCCGTCCTCCACGATGGCGGCCCGGACCTCCAGGGAGGTCGAGTTGATCAGTACTTCCTTCATACGGTTGTTTGCACGACTCCTTCGTCGATCGGTGAGAGCAACCGCCCGTCGCGTGCCACGTACTGCGCCAGGCGCACAACCTTGATGGGCACGCGGAACGAGTCGGGGTCTCCGATCGTTGCCGAGACCAGCGCTTCCGGGGTCACGAACCGCTGCAGTTGCACGGTCGTCGTGTAGCGGATGCGGAATGTGTCCTGCGTTCGGACAACCTCCGCCTCCACGATCCTCGGAGCGTCGGAATCGACGCTGGGTGTGTTCAGGAACCGGTCCGAGATGGCCGCGCCGATGGCATCCACGAGCGACGCGGCGCCGGAGCCGTTGCCACCCCGCGGCGCCATGGCCGCGGCGGCGTCTTCGGCCTCGACCGCCACCTCGAGCGAGGCGGCGGCGATGTCCGACGCGAGTTTCGGTGTTCCGTCGTCCACGGGGACCACGGCCACCACCCGGAACCCGTCCGGGAGCTTCGGGTTGCAGGCCTCCGCCATGCCGTCCATGGGTGACTCCAGTTGCACGTCCATGAACTCCTGGCGGCTCTCCCAGCCGGTGCGGGCGGGCGGACCGAAGGACATCCGCACGTGCGGATGGAACCCTTCGCTCCACGACACCGGAACGCCGGCCGCGGCGAAGCAACGCTCGAAGATCCGCATCACGTCCTTGTGTGACGTGAACCGGATCGCTCCCAGCTTCTCGAACTGGATCCTTACTTTCATGTATGCGCTCTTACGGCGAGCGCGTTGCCTGTAACAACGGCCCGAACCCCGCACCGGCCGGTCGCCGGTACGGCGTCTTGCGCCCTGGACTTCGGTACGCGGCGTCAGGCGCCGACGTGCGAGTCCTCGAGCACCGACTTGTTCAGGTCAGACGTCAACGGAACCGGATACTCGCCGCTGAAGCAGGCCTTGCAGAAGTTGTCCGGATCGGCGACGACCGAGCGGAGATCCTCGATGGTCAGGTACTCGAGGCTGTCGACCTCGAGGTACCGGCGGATCTCCTCCACGGACGACGACGACGCGATCAACTCGCCTCGCGACGGCATGTCGATTCCGTAAAAGCAGGGGAACTTGACGGGGGGAGAGGCGATGCGAAGGTGAACCTCCTCTGCACCTGCCTTCTGGAGCATGGCTACGAGTTTCTTCATCGTGGAACCACGTACGATCGAGTCGTCCACAACCACCACGCGCTTGCCCTTGAGCGCGCCGTCTACCGTGTTGAACTTGAGTCTGACGGTTCCGTCGCGCAGCGACTGGCTCGGTTGGATGAACGTACGCCCGACGTAATGGTTCCTTATCAGCCCGATCTCGAACGGAATGTTCGATTCGCGGGCGAATCCCAGGCTCGACGTGTTGCTCGAATCCGGAACAGAGATGACGATGTCGGCATCGACCGGGTGCTGCCTGGCCAGGACGGTTCCAAGCTTGCGGCGAACCTTGTCGACATTTTCCCCGAACACCTTGCTGTCCGGACGCGAGAAGTAAATGAACTCGAATATGCACTTGGCCTGCTGCTGCGGTTCAAACGCCTTTCGGGACCGAATCCCCCGCTCGTCGACGACGACGAGTTCCCCTGGCTCGATATCCCGAACATACTCGGCGCCGATGATATCCAGCGCGCAGGATTCACTGGTGATGATGGTCGCATCACCCAACCGGCCCAGACACAGCGGACGGAACGACTGCGGATCGCGTACGGCGACGAGCGCGTCCCGCGTCAACAGGAGAAGCGAAAACGCACCCCGCAGCTGTCCCACCGCGTCGGCAACGAGCGAATCGAGTGAGGCTTCCCGGCTCCGTGCAATCAGGTGCAGTATCACTTCGCTGTCCATCGTCGTGTTGAAGATGGACCCCGCGGCCTCCATTTCCGACCGGAGTTCGCGGGCGTTGACCAGATTGCCGTTATGAGCCAGTGCCAGCTTCCCGACCTTGCAGTCCACGAGGATCGGCTGCAGATTCGCCGTCCCGGGCTGCCCCGTCGTCGAGTATCGATTGTGACCGATGGCCGCGCGCCCCTTCAGGCGGGCAATGGACTCCTCGTCGAACACCTGTGCGACGAGCCCCACACCCTTGTGCTCGTACATACGGTCGCCATCGGTCGAAACGATCCCGGCGCCCTCCTGGCCGCGGTGCTGCAGGGCGTAGAGCCCGAGGAAGGCGCTCTTCGCCGCCTCCCCGGACCCGAAGATCCCGAAGACACCGCACTCCTCGTGGAGCGACTCGATCATGAGCGCACCCGATCGATCCTTCCCGCGGAAACGAATTCGGCGCGCTGGTAGTTGGGGTTCATGAGCAACCCCGCATCGCGCCGCTTCGTCACCGTGATCTGTCTGGCCGTTTCCATCGCCGCCGCTTCGTCCCGGGCCCTGATCCCGAGCCACCACACGGTGGCACGGCTGGGGCATTCCACCCGGACGTTTCCCCCCAGCACCCCGGACAACTCCCGGGTCAACCGGGCGGCAATGGCGACCCGGCCGGCCGAGTCGTCGTCCTCGACGAACACCTCGACCAGGTAGGCCGGATACTCATTAACATTATCGACTTTACTTCCTTCCTTTCCATCTAATTTTGTGCCGGTTCCGGCTTTGGGTGCCATGGCCCCGCCTCCCGGACTACCCGGAAGATAGCCAAACTGGCGTTTGAGATCGTCGTGGCTCGGCCCGTCGGTCCGGCTCTGGCCGTCCCAGCGGCATTCGAGCGAGTACATGTGCTTGTTGCGATTATAGAAGGTGCTCTGCCGGGCGAGGGTCTTCCGCAGGGCGTCCATCACCGGCTCCGCCCCGGCACCCGCGATCGTCAGGTGGAAGAAATCATACCGCTGGAGACCGAGCAGGCGGCCGGCGAAACCCATCTTGTGGATGAGCGCGAGCCTCGCCGTTGTCGCCACGAGATCGGGACCGCGCAGGCCCACCAGCAGGCGGGCATGGAGTTCGTGGGTCGCCTTCGACGGGCTCATCCGATCGCCCTCCGCAGGGATTCGAAGAAGCCCCGCCCCGGACCCGGGCTGTAGAGGTCCTTCGAGCCGACGCCGTCGCGGCTCCTGCCCCACCTGCCGCCCACCCGCCGGGGCACCTGGTACGCCCACGTGCCGCGCTCGGGGTGCGGCATCAGTGCCAGGACGTTGCCCGCCGGATTGGTGATCCCCGCGATCGCGAATTCGGCGCCGTTGGGATTCTCCGGAAACGCCGTCGCGGTTCCGCCGGTTCGCGTGCAGTAGACCACCGCGACCCCGTCGCCCTTCTCGAGGTGCGCGCGGACCCCGGCGCTCGAGGTGACGAAGCGCCCCTCGCCGTGTGCCACCGGAATCGGGAGCGGATCCCCGGGGCGCTCCTCCATGAAGCCGGTGAAGAGACAGCGCGCCGGTCCCTTCTTCACGTATACCCAGTTGCAGTAGTACCCGGTGCGGCCGGTCATCTGGTTGGGCGCCAGTGCGACGTCGATCCGCCCGGGATCGAAGCCGGGCACGACGCCGGCTTCCACCAGCACCTGCGCGCCGTTGCAGATTCCGAGCACGGGGACACCGCGGTCCGCCGCCTTCACCACCTCGTCGAGCACCGCGTCCTTCGCCGCCACGACACCCGCGCGGATGCGATCCTGATACGACCACCCGCCGGGAAGGAAGACCGCGGCCGCGTGGCGCACCGCGTCCGCGGCGTCGTTCCAGCGTCGGATCTCGCCCCTGAGACCCACCGCCTCCACCGCGCGCAGGCTCTCGTACTCGCAGTTGACTCCGGGGAACTGAATGATGAGGACGCGTGCCGCCATGAGGTCTATCCGTAGAGGATCTCCGCGAGCCGCCCGGCGTGTGCCGCGCGCAACTCGCTCATCGCCACCGTGAATGTCCCGCCGGCCGCCGTGACCTGCAACCCCGCCTCCGCCACCGTGGAGCCGACCTCCAGGAACGGCACGCCGTGCTTCTCGATCAGCGGGCGCAGTTCCTCCCACGAGCCTTCGCTCGCCTCGACCACCACGCCACCCATCTCGGAGAAGCACGCGAGGTCGCCCGCACCCCGCAGGTCGAGCGTGGCGCCGATGTCGAACGGATCGCTCGCGATCGCCATCTCGGCCACGGTGACCAGGAGACCGCCGAGCGATATGTCGTGCGCGGCGAGGACGAGGCGGCGGGCGAATCCGTCCCGCAGCGCTTTGACCAGCGCGAGCTCGAAGGCGAAGTCCGGGCGCGGTGCCTCGCCCCGGCCGCCGTTGCCGAAGATCCGTTCGTACTCCGAGCCCCCCATGTCCTCGTGGAGCCGGCCCAGCAGCACCAGCCGCGAACCCACCTGCTTGAGCGCGAAGCCGCGTGCCTGCGAAGCGTCTTCGAGACGTCCCGCGCACGCGACGATGGGTGTCGGCGCGATGGCGTCACCGCGTTCGCTCTGGTTGTAGAGGGAGACGTTCCCCGAAACGATTGGAAGCGGGTGGTCGCCCCCGAAGAGTGTGAGCGCGCGGCACGCGTCGCCGATTCCCTTCACGGCTTCCACGAATTCGTGGAAGACGCCCGGATCCTCCGGGTCGCCGAAATTGAGGCAGTCGGTGATGGCCAGCGGGAGCGCCCCCACGCAGGCGACGTTGCGAACCGCCTCGAACACCGACCACGCACCCCCCGCGTAGGGATCGGCGAGACCGATGCGCGAATGGCTGCCCACGGCGGTGACCAGTGCCACGGGGTGCCCGGGGACGAATACCTCCACCGCCGCGTCCGCTTCGCCGGGACGAATCACGGCGCGGCCCTGCACCTCCGAGTCGTAGTGCTGGAAGAGCGGCGACTTGTCGGCGATGTTCACACTCGCGAGGAGCGCCAGCAGCGCGTCCCTCACGCCGTCGGGTCCGGCGGCGACCCGGCGTTTGCCCGGCGTCGGCACGCGGCGTCGTTCCTTCTGCTCGCGCCGGTACTGGATGCCCGACGTGATCACGTCCATGGCGGCGTCGCACACCGCCTGTCCGTTGTGCGTGATGCGGAAACGGTAGTCGTTCGTGACGCGCCCGATCACGACGGCACCCGCCCCCGTGTAGAGGCGCGGCATCTCGTACTTCTGGTTGAATATCGCCAGGATGTCCTTCGTCACGCGGGTCGGAACCGCGATCGCGAAGCGCTCCTGGGTCTCGGAGCACGCGACCACTTCCGGCAGCAGATCCGGAAAGGCCTTGTTGACCTTGTCGAGGTCGATGGTGGCGCCGAAGTGGCTGGCCTCCGGCATCTCCGAGAACGCGCACGCGATGCCGCCGGCGCCCAGGTCCTTGAAGCCGATGGGGATCCTGTTCTCGCGCGAGAACTTGAGCATCTCGCGGATCGCTTCCGCGAGGACGCGCTTGACGAACGGGTCCGGCACCTGCACCGCGCCCTGCTTCTCGACCGCGCTGGAGTCGTCGAGCCGTTCAGAGGCGAACGCCGCGCCGCCGAATCCACTGGCGTCGGTGGGCTTGCCGACGAGAATCAGGTCGTAGGGGACGTGCTTCGCTTCCTCGGGCACGCGGCTGCGGATGATCCCGGACTCCTCGACGATGCCGAACGCCACCACGTTGACCAGGCAGTTGTCGTCGAAGGACGCGTCGAAGAAGGCCTCCCCGCCGTAGGTCGGAACCCCCAGCGCGTTGCCGTACTGCGCGATGCCGTCCACCACCCCGAAGGCGATGTCGCGTACGCGCGAGGCGTTGGGGCCATCGGGCTCGCCGAAACGGAGCGGGTCCATGACGCCGATCACGTCCGCGCCCATGCAGTACACGTCGCGCACGATTCCGCCGATGCCGGTCGCAGCGCCTTCCACGGGCAGCACCTGCGAGGGATGGTTGTGGCTCTCGTGGGCCATGACCAGGCACCACGTCTTGCCGCCGACCTCGCAGAAGCGGATGATGCCGGCGTCCTCGCCGGGACCGAGCACCACGTGCGGTGCATCGGTGGGAAGATACTCCTTCAGCACCCAGCGCGACGACTTGTACGAGCAGTGCTCGCTCCACATCACGTTGAAGATGTGAAGCTCGATCACGCTGGGACGCCGCCCCAGCAGTTCGCACACGCGCGCGTACTCGCCGGGCGAAAGGGACACGCCGTTCTTCTTGAGGAAGTCTCGTGTCCCGCCCGCGTCGGCCGGGTCGACGGGAACGAGATCTCTGGGGTTGGTCATGGGATCGTCCGGAAAAAGAAAGAGACGCCGCAGCCTGGCGGCGGCGTCACCGGGACTATACTATGAGCACCCGCGTCCCGCAAGGGCGGCCGTCATCGATTCAGCCGGGCGATGCTCCCGAGTCCATTCGGAAACGACTCGTGCTCCGCGTCGGTCAACAACGGTACGTCCTTCCGGGCGTAGAGGAGAAAGGCGCGGTCACGCGTCCAGTCGAGCCGAACCGCGGCCAGAAGACGGTAGTCGTCGCTTATCCGCGCGGCAATCGGCGCCTGCGCCTCGTCGATGACCGCGTCGAACATCCCTTCCGACATCAGGACCACGAGATCCGGCGAACCCGCCAGGGACCCGTCGCCGGTAATGACGCGGGTCCGCCACCCGGAGTAGTACGGGAGCGCACCGGGCGACGCACAGAGCATCTCGCCACCGGGTCGCCAGACCGCCAGCCAGCGGCCGAGCGGCACGAAGGTGGCGTCGTGGGTGTCGCGGAGGTGGCGTGCGAACACGCGCGCGTCCGCCGACCAGCCCAGCGACGTGACGAGCAGAGCACACAGCAGCAGCGCGTCGACCGCGCGTGAACGCCTCGCGCGCGGGATCGCATCGACGAGGGCGGCGGAAGGAATCGTCAGGAGCAGGAGCGCCGCCGCGCTGCCGGCGAGTCCCGGAAGCGGGTCGCGCGCGGAGAGCGTGATCGCGCCCGCGACCAGCGCGACACCGGCGGCGAGCGCGCCGGACGGGCGGCTTCGCGAGACGAGAACACCCGCCAGCCCCGTCACGAACAGCATGACGTAGAACCATCCGAACGGCGTCATGTCGTGCGGCTGCGACACGAAGAGACTCGGCAACGACGCCCATCCGGCGTCGAATCCGGGCGCATGGCGCAGGAGTGACCCGAAGGTCGACAGTCGCCACACGTGGAACGCGAGGACACCCGGTAGATACACGGCCGCCGCGATCGTGGCCGCGGATCGTGCGCCGGGCCGATTCCGAAGCCCGCGCATCCGGATCAGGAGTGCGGCGGGAAACACCGCCAGCAGCGCGTTTCCGCATGCAGCGAGGAGCACGCCCCCGGCGGCGGCCAGCATCCACGGCGCGCGGCGCGTGCCGGCGCGGTCCAGGAGCACGACGACGCCGGCAGCGAGGAGCGCCACCAGAGTGGCGCCCTCTCCGGACATCGCCGCGACCGCGAGCGGGCCACTGGTGGCGGCGACCCCGGCGGCGGCCAGCGCGGCCGTGACGCTCGACGCGCGGCGCAACCCGAACCACAGTACGGCGAGCGAAAGCGCACCGAACAGGAGCGAGAGCGCCGGCGCGGCGGCCGGCAAAGCGACCCCGGCGGCGGCCAGCGCGGCGCACGCCCACACCCAGAGCGTGTTGCCGTACCCCTCGCCCGGCTCGTCCCCCGCGCTGTAGACGGGACCGTGGCCGGCGGCGATGTTCTCAGCGTAGCGGTAGGCCACGAAGGACCGGTCCGGATGGAACGGTCCCACCGCCGCGCACACGGCGAGAAACACGGCGACGACACCGGCCAGCGCCATCGCGTCGCGACGCCTCATTCTTCGAACCCCGTCCTTCTCTGCTTGCCGATGCCCTCGGGCAGCTGCTTGAGCAGATTCCGGTTCACCTGCAGATCGTTCCGCACGAAGACCCAGTAGGACCTGTCCTGATACCACTGATTGCGCACCGTTCCCACGAACAGGTAATGCTGGCGCAGACCTTCGCTCTGGTAGAGCTTGAAGTGCAGCGGGTCCATGCGGGAGGAGAACACGCCGCGTACCGCCAGCGCGATGACGTGTGGTTTGCGCCCGAGCACGTAGTCCTCCGAGAAGGACCGCTTGGCGATGTAGGCATCGGTCAGCGACTCGGGATGGATGTCGAGGGTGCGAAGGCCGGAGTAATAAGGAACCATGCCGACGTCGCCGATCGCGAGCAGCGAGCCCGGCGGGACGGTGTCGCGCAGCCAGAACGCCAGCGGCTTGCTGCACAGATTCGCGCTTTCTCCCATCTTCCCCGAGGCCGCCTTCAGGTTGGCCACGCCGGTTCCGCCGGCCAGCAGCAGGGCGAAAGCCAGGGCCGCGAATCGCCTCCCGCGCGCGGGCGGGCTGGCGCGCCACGCGGTCTCGGGCAGAAGCGCGTGCAGCCGGGCTGCGGGAACCAGCAGGACGCCGACCAGCGCCGTGTGGTAGCGCATGCCCGGCATCCAGTCGACGAAGTTGAGGTAGGCGGCGCCGAACACGATGGCGATCGCAAACGCGACGCGATCACCCGACGCGCGCACCGCGTCGTTGCGCGCCAACCGGAAGGCGGCGATACCCAGCAGGAGCATGGTGACGAACGCGTACCCCAGCGGCGGGGAGTAGTAGGACCAGTTGACGAAGTAACTGTGCAGATTCGTCAGCCACGTCGCGAGCAGACCCGAGGACTCGGCCCCCTTGGAAAGAAACGGCGTGGGAAGCCATTCACCGAAGTAACTCACCCGCCATGCGTGATAGAGCGCGGTGGTGACGGCGAATGAGCCGGCCGCCACAACCAGGGACCGAACGACGCGGCCCCGGTCGACGGCGCGGCGCATTTCCCACGCGATCAGAATCACGGCGACCGGAAACGCGAGCACGCCTTCCGGACGCGCGAGCGACGCCAGCAGCCCGGCCACCGTGAGCCCGATCAGGGGCGGGCCGGCAGGCGTTTCGATGAAGTCCTCGGCGTATCGAACGACGAGCAGCAGCAACAGCGCGAACAGCGCCGTCTCCATGCCCGACACCGAATAGAGCGCGAACGGTCCGAAGGACGCGAGCGCGATGAGCGGGAGGAGCTGCTGCGTCCACAGGGGCGCGCGGCGACGGCAGAGCGTCCACAGGACGTAGAGACAGGCCAGGCCGAGCACTATTCCCACGAAGGGAGTCACCGCGGGAAGATCGAGTCCCGCCCGGTGGAGCGCGCTGCACGCGAGAATCCAGAGAAGGTTGCTGTACGCCTCGACGGGATTCTCGCCCACGTTGAAGACGAGTCCGTGCCCGTCCGCCAGGTGTTCGGCGTAACGGAAGGAGATGAACGAGTCGTCGGGCATGAACGGCATCAGGATCGCCGTACACGCGAGGAAGACCGCCCATGCGATGAAGAGGGCGGTCGGCGCGGCGTCCCCCGCCCGCGCCTCCCGGGCGGCCGCCGCGGACTTCCCCCTGCCGCGAGACGCCCGGGTCACCGGCTGCCCGCGGGGGCAGCGATGCCCCCCGACATGCCCGCGCTCGCACGCCGGCGCTGGAGGTGCAAGGCGATGGCAAGGCCCGCGGAGACCACGCACAACACGCCGGCCAGCGAAAACGAGATTGCGTAGCTCCCCGTCGCCGCCTTGGCCGCGTTGCCCGCCATGATTCCGGCCACGCCGGCGATCCCGTAGCTCGTGAACATCCAGCCGTAATTGGCACCGAGATTCTTCGCTCCGAAGAGGTCGGCCGTGGCCGACGGGAACAGGGCGAAATTCCCGCCGAAGTTGAAGCCCACGATCGCCGCCCCCACTGCGAGCGACACCTCGGTGTCGAACCCGCTCAGCACGAACATCATCACCGCCTGCACGAGGAACATGGCCACGAACGCGCTGGTCCGGCCCACGCGGTCCGACACCATGCCCCACGCGATGCGGCCCAGCGCGTTGAACACGGCGAGCCAGCCGACCGCGGTCACGCCCCGGTCGAACAGCTCCGTCGCACGCGCCTCGCCCAGAGCGGCCGTACCGCCCGCGGCGTTGACGAGTTGTTCACCCGCGAAACCCTTGAGGATGCCGATCACCATGAGGCCGGCCATCGCACCGCTGAAGAACATCAGCCACAACACGTAGAACGCCGGTCGGCGCAACGTATCCTGCCAGGCCGATTCGAATCGGGCTTGTGCCGCCTCCGGCGGGTTTCTCAAGAGCATGGCACCGAGGGTCACCCCGACCAGGCTGATGATCCCGTGCGCGGTGAAGAGCGACACGATGCCGTGGTTGCGCAGGTAGTTCTCCGCGCTGAACGGGAGCTGCGGGTGGCTGAAGATGTAGGCGCCAAATCCGAAGCCCGCCACCGCGATGCCGCTCACCAGTCCCTTGCGCTCCGGGAACCACTTGATGAGCGCCGCGATCGGGCAGACATAAGCGAAGCCGATTCCGGCGCCCGCCAGGAAACCGACCGTTCCCCACAGCATGAACAGGTGGTCCATCTCGCCCAACCGGCCGACGTAGCGCTGACCCAGCAGGATCGAGGCAACGATACACGCGGTCGCAATGGCGAGCGGCGCGTCCCGCAGCATCGGCATGGCGCCCAGATCCATGTCGCGCGTGGCCGCTCTGAACATCGCCAGCAGGACCAGGGTCACGATCCCCGCGAACAACGCGTGGGCCAGGTAGAAGACCGAGAAATGATTCATGAGTCCGGCGGCCAGGAAGCCGCCGCCGAGGAGCATGCCGCCAATCGTGGCGGTGAAGCGCGGACCCTTCAGATCCTGCACACGCCCGGCGAGGACCATCGTGCCGGCGAAGGACAGGATGCAGATCGAGAACGCGTACTTGAGATATCCCTGCTGTTCGTTCAGGCGGCGCTTTCTTGCGGCCTCGTCCGCAACCACCGTCACCTCACGGGAATGGTCGCCGGAGGCGTCCATCTGCCTCCATTCGAGCTCCGTTACCACCGGCGGGTACACCTTCGCGTCCAGCGGACGCCAGAAGATGCTGTACCCGTAGACCGTACCGAGTATGAGTTGGATGAGAATGGCGCCGGTTAGAACACGGGCCCGCGCGAAAGATCGTTTCATGTCATCCTTTCATGCGCGGCCGCAGTATGATTAAAAAACGCGTTTGAAAATGGTATCGATGTTCGCGAGATAGTGGTTCAGGTCGAACACGCTGTCGAGCGCTGTCTTCTCCAGTTTCGACGTGATCCCTTTCCGCGCGCGCACCGTCTCCTCGAAGGACTTGCCCGTTTCCCAGGTTTCCATGGCCGCCTCCTGCACCAGCGCGTAGGCATCTTCGCGCGACAGACCCGCGCGTGCCAGCTCGAGCAGCAGCTTCTGCGAATACACGAGTCCGTGCGCCTTCTCCATGTTGGACAGCATGCGCTCGGGGTACACGATCAGGTCCTTCACGACAGCGGTGAACTTGACCAGCATGTAATCCAGCGCGATGGTCGCGTCGGGCAGGATCACGCGCTCCACCGACGAATGCGAGATGTCGCGTTCGTGCCAGAGCGTCACGTCCTCCATGGCCGCGACCGCGTATCCGCGGATCAGACGGGCCATGCCCGAGACGCGTTCGCAGAGGATGGGATTGCGCTTGTGAGGCATGGAAGAACTGCCCTTCTGTCCCTTGCGGAAGGGCTCCTCGACCTCGAGCACGTCGGTGCGCTGGAGGTTGCGGATCTCGGTGGACATCTTCTCCAGCGACGCCGCGGCGAGTGCGAGCGCGGAAACGAACTCCGCGTGCCGATCGCGCTGGACGATCTGGGTGGACGCCGGTGCGGGCTTGAGACCGAGTTTCCGCGTGACGTACTCCTCCACTTCGGGACCCGCGTGCGCGAATGTGCCCACCGATCCCGACACCTTGCCGACCGAAACCGTCTCGAGCGCCGACTCGAGCAGTTTCTCCCGCCGGCCGAGTTCCTCGTACCACACCGCGAGCTTCAGCCCGAAGGTTATCGGTTCGGCGTGGATACCGTGGGTGCGGCCCACCATCACCGTGCGTTTGTGCTCGACGGCACGGGTCTTCACCGCGGCGCGCAGGTCCGCCATGCGCCGGAGCAGTAGATCCCCCGCCTCCTTGATCTGGCAGGCGAGGGTGGTGTCCAGGAGATCCGAGGACGTCAGCCCCAGGTGGACGTAGCGCGAGTCGTTTCCAATGTGCTCGGCGACGTTGGTGAGGAACGCGATGACGTCGTGATGCGTGACATCTTCGATCTCCTTCACGCGGGCGGCGTCGAATTTCGCGTTCTTGCGTATGCGCGCGACCGCGTCCTTCGGGATCTCACCCAGTTCCGCCAGCGCCTCGCAGGCGAGAATCTCGAACTGGAGCCACTTCTCGAGCTTGTTCTGCTCGGACCAGATACGCCCCATCTCGGGGAGTGTGTAGCGTTCAATCATGATGGTTGCAGAAGGGTTGCGCGCCGCGCCGGACTAGATGTCACGGGGACGCTCCGCCAGAGTGACTTTGAACTTCAACAATTCGTCCTTGCGATTGACGGTCATCTCGACTGCGTCACCGACTCCGAGGCCGAAGATGAGCCGGTTGGCGTGGGCCCGGTTCTGAAGCTTGACGCCGTTGATCGCGATGATCTGGTCGCCTGCCCTCAGCCCCGCCTTCTCCGCCGGACCGTCTTCCTCGATGCTCTGGACGAGCACACCGCTCTCCGAGGGCAGTCCCAGCGCGGCCTGCGTCTGCGGGGTGATGTCGGCCGCCCCCATGCCGACCCAGACGTCGCGCACGCGTCCGTGGGCCACGATCTCCTCGTATACGCGCCGCACGCGGTTGATGGGAATCGCGAACCCCAGTCCGACGTTCCCTCCACCGCCACCCGCGAAGATGAGCGTGTTGACGCCGATCACTTCGCCGCGCGCGTTGATGAGCGGTCCGCCGCTGTTGCCGGGGTTGATCGCGGCGTCGGTCTGTATCATGTCGTTGAAGATCTGCTCGCTGCTGTCGTCCTGCTTGATGTCACGATGATTGGCGCTGATGACGCCGACCGTCACCGTGGGCTGGGTGTCGGCGAGATACGTGCCGAAGGGACTGCCGATGGCGATGGCCCACTCGCCCACCACCAGGTCGTCGGAATCGCCCAGCCGGACGGCGGGGAATTCGTCGCCGTCGATCTTGAGCAGCGCCAGATCGTACGTGGGCGCGGGGCCGACCAGCGTCGCGGGGTACTCCTTGCCGTCCGCGAGGGTCACCTGGATGCGTTCGGCGCCCTTGATGACGTGATGGTTCGTGAACACGTAACCGCGCTTGTCGATGATGAAGCCGGAGCCCTGCACCGCCTGGGTCCGCACCTGCCCCGGATAGTACCGGTTCCAGAACCAGTCGTACATCGGGCGCGTACGGACCCGGTAGAGGCCCGTGATGCTGACCACGGCCGGCGAAACCTGCTCGGTGGCGGTGACGATCGCGTTGCGGCGTTCGGCATCGATCTGCGCGGACGACGCAACCCCGGCCGTCTGATAAGAAGCTTGATTCGCGGGCAGCTGCTGGCCGTTGGAGCTCCGCTGCAGCAGGATCACCCCCAGCACCACCAGCGCCAGGGAGAGTCCGGTGACGCCGCCGAACACGTACGGGAGGAAACGCGTCCGCGGGGGACGGATGCCGTCGCTACCGTCGTACATGGGTCTTCCGACGCTCCAGCACCTTGGCCCAGTCCCGGTTGAACATCTCGATTCCGACGTCGGTGAGAGGATGCCGGAACAGCTGCATGAACACCTTGTACGGGATCGTCGCGACATCCGCACCCAGCCGCGCGGACTCGAGCACGTGCATGGGATGGCGGATGCTGGCCGCGAGCACCTGGGTCGGGAAGGCGTATCGCTCGTAGATCTCCACCAGGTCGGCGACGACCTGCATGCCGTCCATGCCGGCGTCGTCCAGCCGGCCGATGAACGGGCTGATGTACGTCGCCCCGGCCTTGGCCGCCACGAGCCCCTGATTGGCGCTGAAGCACAGCGTCACGTTGGTCTTGATGTCCTCCGACGAGAGCGCCTTCACCGCTCTCATCCCCTCGGGGATGAGCGGGATCTTGACCACGATGTGTTCGCTCAGCCGTGCGAAGGCCCGGCCCTGGCGGATCATCTCTTCCGCGTCGTCGGCGACCACTTCGGCGCTCACCGGTCCGCGCACGATGTCGCAGATCTCCTTGAGCACGGCGTCGTAGTCGCTCCCGTCCTCCTTCGCCATCAGCGACGGATTCGTGGTCACACCGTCCAGCACGCCGAGAGCAGCCGCCTCGCGGATTTCTTCTATGTTGGCCGTATCGAGGAAAATCTTCATTCAGTTCGGTCCTTTCCGTTGCGGGGGCAGGGTCCCATCATAGCACCGACGCGCCGGGTGCGACAGCCCCCCGTGTGGCTTTATCTTCCGCCACCGGACGGAGTTAGCGTGGCTTCTGTTCCCAGGGTTGCGCCGCGGGCTCGACGTACCGGGCCGTCAGCAGTGTCAGGCCGCACGCGGCCGCCGTGGGACCCGCCGCCCGGCGATCCCTTCTACCCAGGATGTCGGGGATGCGTTCCGGATCGACCCGGCCGCGCCCGACGTCCATGAGCGTCCCGGCCAGCGCGCGAACCATGTTGTAGAGAAACCGGTCCGATTCGACCGTAATGAGGATGTGCCGGTCCTCCTCCGTCACCGACAGATCCATGACGTTGCACACGGGGTCCTTGTCGTTGCTGACGGGCGTGAAACTCGTGAAGTCGTGCCGTCCCACCAGATGCACGGCCGCTTCGCGCATGCGCTCCACATCGAGGTGGTGGTGCGTGTGGTACGAAAACCGCCGCCAGATGGCGGTCTGCGCCTTGGCGATGCGGTAGACGTAGCAACGCGAGAGCGCGCTGAAGCGCGCGTGAAAATCCTCTCCGGTGTCCTGCGCGCTCACCACCGCGACGTCGTCGGGCAGACAGGCATTCAGGCCGATGACCAGTCGCGGCACGGTGTGGTCGCTCTCGGTCTGGAAGTTCGCCACGTACCCGAGCGCGTGCACACCCGCGTCGGTCCGGGCACAACCGCGCACCGACACGGCCTCCCGGCAGACGGTCGCGATCGCCCCCTCGATCGTGGCCTGGACGGTGCGCACGTCCGGTTGCTTCTGCCAGCCGCAGAAATCGGTGCCGTCGTACTCGAGGAGCAGGCGGACGTTTCGCACTACCTCACCCACCCCGAGGTCGCCGCGATGGCGGCGGCGGTGGACACCAGGAGGGCCACGTCGGGCACGCGCACGGCCGGCGGTGCGATGGTTCGCGGCAACCTCCTTCGCACGTCGCGAAGCTCGACCACGATCGCCAGCTGGCCCGACCGGCGCACGGCGGACACGAGCAGCGGGATCAGCCACGACCGCGCGGACTCGACGCGCCTCCAGAGACCGCCCGAGAAGTCCCCACCCCGGAAGGCCTGCGCGACGCGAATGCGCTGGAATTCGTCCGCCACCAGCGGAACGAAGCTCATCGACAGGAACACGAACAGAGCCAGGCTCTCGGCAAACCGGGGCGAAATCGGGTTCACCGTGTGGTAGAGCCCGCGCGCCAGCGTCTCCGGCGTCACGGCCGCGAGCAGCAGCGACACGCTCATCAGCATCACTCCCAGCCGCAGGGCGAAGAAGACGCCGTTGGTCAGCCCCCGGTCCGCGACCAGACGCACGCGTCCGATGGACGCGACGGGCTCGCCCGGCCCGAACACGGCGTTCAACATCACCACCACGATCGCGAACGGCAGCACGCGCCGCAGGCTCGACGCGGACACCCCCGCTTGCCCCGTGGTCATCACGTGCCACACGCACACGAAGCCCAGGAGTGCGAGCATCGCGACGGAAGACGTGACGGTCACGAGTGACGCCGCGATCAGAGCGGCGACCGACGCGAGCACCACCCGCGGGTCTCCCGGTCGGAACAACGACGTTGACCGGGACGACACCGGAGCCGGCATGGCGTGATTCATGATGGGCCGAGGATACATCGCGCGGAGGAAGGAAACAACTCGCCCGCGCGGACCGCCGG
>CAZPUV010000011.1:0-5805 GCA_964589805.1 uncultured bacterium
CGGCCGTCGTTCTCCCTCGCCCGGGCACGCTCGATGTGACCGCGCACCGCCTCGTCGATCCGGGCCTGCGTCTGCTTCAGGTAGTCGAGCGCGCCAGCGTGATCGGGCGCGGTCTCCAGGATCGCCTTCCACTCGGCCCGCGCGCCCAGCATGTCGTTCTCGTTGAACAGATCGAGTCCGCGCGCGAAGCGCGTGCGGACCACCGCCTGCGCCTCCACGTCGCGCACGGCCTCCGCCTGCTGCTGCAACACCTGCTCCCTCGCCGCCGAGGCTGCCGCGCGCGCCGCGGTGTCGTCCGGAACGTACTCGAGCACGATCAACCACTGGTTCAGCGCCCCGGCCCAGTCGCCCTGAGACTCCAGATCGCGCGCCCGGGTGCGGTGCGTGGCCACCCGCGCCTCGAAGGAACGCTGGATCAGCGCCCGCTCGTCGATCGCCCGCTGCCGGGCAATTTCTTCCCGTTTTTCCTCGAGTGTCTGACCGAACCGGGCCGTGAACGTCACCGCCTGGTTGGATCCAGCCTCATCCCGCGAATAAAATGCATAATCCAGGCCGTAATCGAACGCTCCCACCCCGAGCCCGAACGTGGCCGTGTCGTTGTCGTAGCCCGCCCGCAACGAGATGAACTTCGAGAAGGCGTACTCGGCGCCCGCGTGGAACCGGGAGTCGGCCCGCTCCGGCACGTCGTACTGCAGCATCAGCCGCAGCGCCGAGCCGTTCTCGAAGCGCCGCGTGTATCCGACGCCGGCCATGATGGTCTTGTCCACGCGGTCGGTCTCGGCATCGAGCTTGTGCTGCGCCCCGGCGATGTCCTGCAGATTGACACCGACGGAGACCGAACGGGCGGCGTCCGGTATCCATCGAATACCGACGTCGACACCGGGCGCCGTGCTCGAAAAGGGATCCACCTTCTGGCTGCTGATCTTGAAGCTCGCGCCCATCGCCAGCGACCCCAGGAACCAGCCTGAGTGCCGCTCGATCGCGTACGAAAACAGGAGTTCGCTTTCCGAATAGTCGCCCTCACCGAGGGGGCGGCTGAATTCGTCGTACCGGTCGAACTTCGTCCCCACGCGCGTGTAACCCACGCCGTAGGCACCAGCGGACAGGGTCGGATACACGAGGCCGAAATAGGTGTAGTCGGCGCCGGTGAAGTCGCCATAGAGCGGCATGTACATGGCCATGAACTGCATCGAGCCCGCGTTCTTCATCGCGGCCGGATTCCAGTACACGGCGCTGGCGTCGTCGGCGAGCGACACGAACGAGCCGCCCAGGGCCATGCCGCGCGACCCCGCGCCGAGCGAGAAGATGCTCCGCGTGCCGCCGTCCTGCGCCCCCGCAGCGCCGGGTGTGAGCAGGCAAAATGCGACGATCGCCACGCCGCGTGACCGCCAATCGTGGCGCGCGCGGCGGGATTTCCGACGCGATTTCCGCAGCGCGCTTTCAAATGTCGTTCGCGCGAGGACCCTGAGCGGAGGAAACCCTTCGCGCCGGGGGGCGTTGCTCGGAATCCTTCTCGTCGTCGCATCCATGTACCTGGCGCCCGCCGCGTTCGCTCAGTCGGCCAAGACCACGCTCGAGGACCCGGTTCTCGCCACCCGTTTCAATGAGGTTTCGGACCGGCTGGTCTGCCAGTGCGGCTGTCAGATGATCGTTCGCGTGTGCAACCACGTGAACTGTCCTTCCGCGACACCGATCCGACAGTCGATCGAGAAGCAGCTTCTCGAGGGGAAGACCAACGACGAGATCGTGCAGGCCTTCGTGGATGAGCACGGTCTCAAGGTGCTTTCCTCGCCGCCCGCGACGGGTTTCAACCTCGCCGCCTGGGTGATGCCGGGATTCGCGCTTCTCATCGGGCTGTTCATCGCCGGCTACCTGGCCTCCCGCTGGTCGGCGCGACGCAGGGTCGTCGCCGCTGAGACCGCGACGGGCAGCGTCGACCCCGAGATTCAAAAACGTATCGAAGAAGAAATCAGGACGGACAAGTCATGAGCCTGTTCATCATCGGAATCCTCTCCGCGGCGGCGCTCGGTTTCGTGGCGTATCCGCTGATCAGCGCCCGGCGTCACCTCTACTACCTGGAGGACATGCTCGGGCTGAACGACCAGAAGAAGCTCGCCTATCTCTACGCGAAACGCAGCACCGTCTACGACAACCTCCGCGACCTCGACAACGAATTCGCCATGGGCAAGCTTTCGGAGACCGACCACCAGCGCCTCCGCGAAGGTCTGATGGCCGAGGCGGCGGACGTGGTCAGGCAGATCGACGCCGCGCAGGTCCGGCGCGAGGTCGAAGACATGATCGAAGGCGACGCGAAGTCGCGCCGAAAGGTGAGTTAGATGCCAGCCTCAAGAGGGGTAGTGCGCGGCTTCGCCGCGGTTCTGGTGACGCTCGCGGCGTGCGCAGCAGCCTCGGGCGCGCGTGCGTTCACGGTTCGCGGGAAGATCGTCAACGGCACCACGGGGAAGCCGGTCGACGCGAAGGTCTACGCCATCAATCCGTCCTCGGGGATGGACGAGGAGCAGTCGGTCCAGTCGCAGAACAGCAGCTTCGAACTCAAGGGCCTCGACGACAAGGTGCCGATGTATCTCCTGCGGGTGGACTACGCCGGCGTTTCCTACAACGAACCACTCCAGGGCACCGGCGATCGGGACATCACCGTCACCGTCTATGAAACCACGACCTCCTGGGACGGCGTGGTTGTGCGGGTGCCTCACATCGCGGCCGTTCGCCAGGGAGACAGCCTGATCATCGAGCAGCTCTTCGAGGTCGAGAACGAGGCCTCGCCCCTGCGGACCATCACCGGCAAGGACGGTTACTTCCGCGTGTACCTTCCGCCCGAGATGGCGGCGCTGACGAGGTGCTTCGTGACCACGCTCAGCGTGCCGCTCGATCGCGAACCGGTCGCGACCGGTGAGCCTGGCGAGCACTACATCGAGTACCCGATCCGCCCCGGGGTCACGCGCTTCGGCCTCTCGTACGAGCTCCCCTACACGGAAGAGAAGTTCCAGCTCAACCAGAAGATCTTCTATGACATCGGCCACCTGAGTTTGTTCGCGGTCGATTCGCACATGGGTGTTACGAGCTCGTCGCACGCGATCGAGAGACAGCCCGACGTGCACGGCATGGCCTCGTGGTCGCTGCACGGCCTCAAGAAGGGCGAGACGCTGTCGATCCTGTTCGAGGGCGGTCACGATCACGGACCCCAGATGGCGGGCGGCGGCACGCAGGGAGGGGGAGGCGGACGGGTGGAAGTCGTTCCCGCGGTGTCCGAGGCGCCTTCGCTCTACCTGATGCTGACTCTCTCCCTGGTGCTGATCACGCTCGCGTCGGTGGCCATGCGCGGCGCGTCCGATCCGCTCACCAACGCGGGGGTTCTTCGCGCACACTATGATCTCCTCATCACGCGGCTCGCACGGCTCGACGACCTGCGCGCCACCGGCGCGATCTCGAGCGACGCCCACCGGGCCGCGCGCGAGGGTCTCATGAACCGCCTCGGGGTCGTCGCGGTGCAGATGCGCGCGCACGGTGGAAAGGCGAAGGCGGACGCGCACAAACCGGACCCCGCGCCGCACGCGGCCAAACGAACCCAGGCCTCATGAGCGTCGCACTCGCGTGCGAGGGGCTCACGAAGCGCTACGGCCGGGTGGCCGCGCTCCGGAGCGTGAATCTCTCCGTCGCACCCGGCGAGTGTGTTGCCATCTTCGGGCGCAACGGCGCCGGCAAGTCCACATTCCTGCAGGTGGCCGGCTCCCTGATCCGTTCCTACGAGGGAACGCTCTCCATCTTCGGCGAGGACATCCGCCGCGCGAATCTCGAAACGCGCCGCGCGGTGGGCTTCGTGCTCCACGACATCTGCCTCTACTCCGACTTGAGCGTGCTCGACAACCTGCGCTTCTTCGCGCGTCTTTATGGCGTGCCCGACCCGGAGGCGCGCGCGCGTGAACTGCTGGAGCGCGTGGAACTCTCCGCGCGCGCGGCGAGCACGGTCCGCGAGCTCTCGCGCGGCATGAAGCAGCGGGCCGCCATCGCGCGCGCGCTCGTGCACGACCCGAAGCTCCTCCTGCTCGACGAGCCCTTCACGGGCCTCGACGAGATTTCGAGCCAGTCGCTCGCCACGATGCTCCGCGATTTCGCGGCCGCCGGCGGCACCGTGCTCATGAGCACGCACGACGTGGAACGCGCGTATCCGGTGGCCACGCGCGCGATCATCCTGGAGCGCGGCGCCCTCACCTACGACCGTCCGACCACGGAGCACGACCTTGCCGCGTTCCGGCACGCGTACTGGACGGTTCTCTTCACCGGCGCCCCGCGCGGAACAACCGCCGCCTCCGAGAGGCCAAACGCCTAGACCCGCCATGCTGAAGACCGCCTCCGCCGTTCTCTGGAAGGACCTCAAGATCGAGATGCGTACGCGCGACGCGGTGAGCGCCGCGTTCGTGTTCGCGATCCTCGTGCTGGTGGTGTTCAACTTCGCGCTCGGCGGCGACACTCCGGAGATGCGCCGCCTCGCCGCCGGGTTCTTCTGGGTGGCGTTCGCGTTCAGCGGCACCCTGGCACTCAACCGCAGCTCGGCGATCGAGAAGGAGTCCGGCGCGGGCCGCGCGCTGGCGCTGGCCCCCGTCGACGCGGCCGGCGTCTACCTGGGGAAGTTCTTCGCCAACACGATCTTCCTCGTTGCGACCCAGCTCGCGGTGCTCCCGATGTTCGTGATCTTCTTCGACGTGCCCATCATGGCCGAACGCGCGGGCTGGCTCGCGGCGTCGTTCGTGCTGGGGGCGATCGGTTTCGCGGCCCCGGGAACGTTGTTCTCCGTGGTTGCCGCCAACACGCGCATGCGCGAGCTGATGCTGCCGCTCCTCTTCATTCCGGTCAGCGTGCCCGCGCTGATTGCGGCAGTGGAAACGACGTCGTATGCCCTGGGCGGCATCGACAGCGCGGGATTCTGGTTCAAACTTCTGGTAGTCTACGACGTGGTCTTCGTCACCGCGTCGCTGCTTGTGTTCGAATACGCTCTGGAGGAGTGACATCATGCAAACGAGACGGAATGCCGTGCTCGACGCCACGCTGTTCGTGTGTATGGCGGTGGCGCTGGTCATGGTCTTCTTCTACGCCCCGCTCGAGAAGGAGCAGGGCATCGTGCAGAAGATCTTCTACTTCCACGTGCCGCTGGCGTGGAACGCGTTCCTCGGCTTCGGTGTCGTCTTCGTCGCGAGCTTCCGCTACCTCGTGACGCGCGATCCGAAGTGGGACATGCGCGCACTGGCGGCGGCCGAGGTGGGCGTGCTGTTCACCACCCTGGTACTCGTTACGGGACCGATCTGGGCCAAGCCGGTGTGGGGCATCTGGTGGACATGGGACGCGCGGCTCACGCTCACCTTCGTGCTGTGGCTGATCTACCTCGGATACCTGATGCTGCGCCACTACGTGGAGTCGCCGGAGCGGCGCGCGACCCTGTCGGCGATCGTCGGCATCATCGGCTTCATCGACGTGCCGCTGGTGTACTTCGCCATCCGCTGGTGGCGCACCCAGCACCCGCAGGCCGTCCTGATGGGCGGCGAGGGTTCCGGACTGGACCCGAAGATGCGCGCGACCCTGATGGTGTGTTCGGCGGCGTTTCTCCTCTTGTTCGTCGTGATGTTCCGGCGGCGCGTGGCGATCGAAAGAATGAGAGCCCTCGTGGATGACCTGCGCGAGCAGGCGGAAGGAGCACGGTCATGATGTGGTTGTTCGCAGCCTTCGCGGCGGTCTGGATCGCCGTGTTTTTCTATCTCGTTCGCCTGGGCAACATGCAGAAGAAACTCGAGG
>CAZPUV010000011.1:5905-20622 GCA_964589805.1 uncultured bacterium
CATTCCGCTGGCACCCCACCTGATCCAGCGGGGGAATGGTCGATCCATTGAGACCGGGTAAGCCCGACCCCAGAAAAACCCCCGCGACCGCGGCCGAACGGGAATCCCGCCTGCAGGAGGATCTCGCCCTCATCGAGATGATCCTCGGGGGTTCGACGGCGCACTGGCACGCCTTCGTCGACCGCTACGCGGGATTGATCTACAGCGTCATCCGGCGCCAGCTCTTCGTCGAAGACGAAGACGAAGTTCGCACCGTCTTCGCCGATGTCCTGGAAGCCCTCTACAAGGGCAAGCTCTCCGAGTTCCGCGGAAGCTCCGAACTCTCCACCTGGCTCATCGTCGTCTCGCGCGGCAAGGCGCTCGACCACTTGCGCCACCTCCAGGGCCGCCGGAAGATGCCGCAGGGGTTCGAGACGCTGTCTTCGTTCGAACAGCAAGTCTTCCGACTGCACCACGTCGAGGGGCTCGGCTTCGACGCCGTCATCCACTCGCTCCACTCCGCGGGCCTTCCCGCCAACGCCGAAACGGTGGCCCACGCGGTCCTCAAGATCGAGGGCACACTCGACCGGCACTACCTGCGCCGGCTCGAGTCGGACGCCAAGGCACCCGCGCTGGGCGTGGTCTCGGGACGCCTGCTCGATTACATGACCCGCGCCGCCGTCGACCGCGACCGCGCGGACGACGAAGAGCCCGGTGACTCGCTGGAGCGCGAGGACGTCGCCCGCCAGGCGGCGCGCGTGCGGGAACTGCTGGGAGAACTTTCCAAAGAGGAACAGGACGTGATTCGCCTGCGGTTCGAGAAGGGCTGGACGGCCCGGAAGATCGCCGACGAGCGCGGATTCGCGGGCCAGCGGCGCGTGTACACGATCCTCGATGGCGCGCTGCGGAAGCTGCGCAAGTTGATGGAGCGGGAGTGAGGGGGGGGAAGGAAATCCGGCCTGGAATCCGTCTCTAACAGTCGTAACCCGCCTGCCTGGCGCAGGCCCCTGACACCATGACTGAGCTGCACCTCACCGACGAACAGCTTGCCTCCCTGGCGGACGACTCCCTGGCCGGAACGGACCGGGGTCTCCTCCGGGAGCACCTGCGGTCGTGCCCGTCGTGCCACGAGGCCTTTCGGGACACGGTCCGCTATCGTGCGATGCTGCTTTCGGATGCGTCGGTCTTCCGCGCACCGGACAGCGCCGTCCGCGCCGCCCGTCGCCTCGCCGAGGGCCGGCGTCGGGAGTCCCGGGTGACGCGCGGGATCCGGTGGCAGCCGAGACCGGTCGCACTCGCCGGACTGACGGCGGCGGTCATGGTCGTGGCGGCCGTCGGCCTGTGGCAAGCGGGCTACCGGCCGGCGCGGACCGACTACGACCGGCTCTTCCAGCCCCTCCGGCAGGCCGCCGTGAGCGCGTCGTCCGAGGGGTCCATCGTTCTGCCGGGTGCCGAGGACGCGGCGGTGGCTTCGTCCCCGATCTACCGTTCGGGGAACATCGAGCCGGACGATGCCATCGCGGCCGCGATCGAAGAACTGACGCGGGCCTACCGGAACCGTCCGGACGAGGACATCGCACACTGGCTCATCACGGGCTGTCTCGCCACCGGCGACGTCGAGCGGGCCGCCATCTACGCGACCGACGCGCGGCTCCGCTTCCCCGGCGAGTCGCGTTTCATCGTGCTGGACGCGATCGTGGCGTACCGCTCGAACGAGATGGGCCGGGCCGAACGGCTTCTCCACTCGGCCCTCGAGAACGACCCCGACAACGGCGCGGCCATGTTGAATCTCGCCCTGGTCCAGTACGAGACGGGCCAGGTGGACAGCGCTCGACGCACCCTCGAGCTGGTCCGGTCGAACTTCCCCGGCTCCCCGCTGGACGACCGGGCTTCGGTTTTAATTTCCAATTTGATAAAGGGTTAGCGTCTTTTCGCGGTCTCGCGAGCGATTTCCGCGGGAATTCCGGAGGACCCACCGACTCCTACTGTACAGGATCGGGTGATCCAGGGGTTTGGTTGAGCCGTCTAAAGGGGCGAGACGGGATCAGGCCCCGGGAACCCCGGTCCAAAAAATTCGCGAGCCGCGCGCCGGTTACCGGCGTTTCCGGTGCGCAACCTGTTCGAGACCCCACCACACTCTCGCAACACGCTGGCGCGCTCATCGTGTATACTCCGACGTCCAACCCGGACCGGTAGGAGACGATGGGCAGCGTCGCGTCGTATCTGAGTTTCTTTCCCCTTACCTTTGCACTCATTGCCATGGTGATTCCGCCGGAATCTTCGCACGCCTCGCCCCCGGGCGGGGTGGTTCTCGTCATCCACGGTGGCGCGGGAACGATTGAACGCTCGCAGATGACTCCGGAGCGCGAAGCCGCGTACCGCGAGGCGCTGGCCGCGGCACTGGCCGCGGGCTACCGGGTGCTGGCGGCGGGCGGCCCGGCGCTGGACGCGGTCGAAGCCGCGGTGTGCGTCATGGAGGACTCGCCGCTGTTCAACGCGGGACGCGGTGCGGTGTTCAGCAACGAGGGCCGGAACGAACTGGATGCCTCGATCATGGACGGCCGCAACCGGAAGGCCGGCGCGGTGGCGGCGGTCAGCGGCGTGCGCAACCCGGTCAAGGCGGCGCGCCTGGTGATGGAGCGCACGAGCCACGTGATGATGGTGGGTGCGGGTGCCACCGAGTTCGCGCGCGAGCAGGGCCTGGCCTTCGAAGACAGCGCGTACTTCTTCACCGAGCGGCGCTGGGAGGAACTCAAGCGCACGCAGGAGGAGGAGCGAAAGCAGAAGGACGAATTCGGATCCGTCACGCTGCCGCACATGCACCTCGGAACCGTGGGTGCGGTGGCACTCGACGCCGGGGGGAACCTCGCGGCGGCGACGTCCACCGGCGGCCTTACCAACAAGCGCTGGGGCCGTGTGGGGGATTCCCCCATCATCGGGGCGGGGACGTACGCGGACAACAACACGTGTGCGGTCTCCTGCACCGGACGCGGTGAGGTCTTCATCCGTGGTTCGATCGCGCGCGAAGTCGCCGCCCTCATGGAACACCGCGGGCTCACCGTCACGACGGCGGCGAAACGCGTCGTGCACGAGGAATTGATTTCGCTGGGCGGTCCGGGAACCGGCGGACTCATCGCCCTGGACCGGAACGGGAACGTCGCCATGGAGCTCAACACGTCCGGCATGTATCGCGGCTATGTCCGCGCGGACGGAAAACCGCACGTGCTCATCTACGGAGACGAGTGACCGATGGGCCTCCTCCGGATGCCACTGAAGAACGACCGGGAGGAGATCAGGCGGATCAACAGGGCGCTGATTGAATTCCTCGCCGAAGAAGGGGTCCCCCCCGATGGTGTGAACCGCGTCCGCCTGGTCGTCGAAGAACTGGTGGTCAACATCATCACGCACGCGTTCGACGACGCGGCGCCGCATACGATCGTCCTCACGCTGCGCACCGAACCGGGCCGCGTTTCCGTATCGACGGAGGACGACGGCAAACCGTTCGACCCCAGGACCGCCCCCCCACCCCCGGCCGGCCCGCCCCCCGAGGGGCGTGGAAGCGGCGGTTACGGGATCCACATCGTCAAGCATATGACGCGGGTGCTCGAGTACACGCGCACCGAAGACAGGAACCACGTGCGCGCCGTGGTCGAGTATGGCTCGCGCGTGACCCGGTAGATTCGCAATGACGATCCCGTGCCGCAGTGCTGCATGCTTCGGCATCGTCGTGGCACTCGTGTGGCTCGTCGCGGTGCCGTCCGGCGCCGAATCCCGGCGCGTCACCTGGTCATCGGTGGGTGACGACGCGGAGTCTCTGCTCGAAGCCCCCTTCGAGATGGACCGTGACGGGGTCCTGCGCGCCGCCGTCGCCGGAGCCGCGATCGGCGCGTCGATGCTCTGGCTCGACGAACGGGTGGATCGCCTGGTGCGCGGGGACTCCGGCGAGTGGCCGTGGGCGGCGGCGCGGCGATACTCCCGACTCACCACCTGGTACGGCGAGAGCGGCACGCGTGCCCTCGTCGTGTCGTCCGCGCTCGTGGGAGCGGTGGCCGCGGGCGGCTATCTCGCCGACGACGACCGCATGGTCGACACGGCCGCGATCATGGGCGAGTCCGTGGTGTTTTCCACCGGACTCGTGTATCTCACCAAGATGGTCTTCGGCCGGAAGCGGCCGTACAACGACCGCGGCGCGCGTTCGTTCGAATGGTTCGTGTCGCCGCGGAACGAGGCGTCGCTCTCGTTTCCATCGGGTCACACCGCCACGGCCTTTGCGCTGGCAGGCGCGGGCGCGGGACGGCACCCGCACTGGTACGTGGAGTTTCCGGCGTACGCCCTCGCCACGGCGGCGGCGCTCCAGCGGGTGGACACGCGGGCGCACTGGACCTCGGACGTGATCGCGGGTGGACTCATCGGCTACGCCGTCGCCGAGTTCCTGGTGGACAGATACGAGAACGCCGGTGATGCGCGGGACGGGACGAAGAAAGTGTCGGTGTCGCTGGGCGTTCGGTTCTGACCGTCTTGACGAACCGGGCGCCGCCCCGCATGATGGCGTGAGCGAAGGAGGACTCTCGTGCGACGTTTCCTGAAATCGGCCGTGCCCCTCACACTACTCGCCGCGGCGGCGTGCGGCGGTTCGGTGGGTATCGGCGTGGGCGGTGGCTCCGGTGGCATCGGTATCGGCGCGGGTGTATCCACGGGAATGAGCCGGGACGCCCACCGCCGCGACGTCAACGAGTGGCACAAGGGGCGCATCAAGCGCCTGAAGAGCGAGACGGGCTGGCTCACCCTCGTGGGTCTGTTCCCACTCCCGGACGGAACCTATCGACTCGGAGCCGACGAGGACAACGACCTCGTCATTCCCGGAAACGCGCCCGCGCACGCGGGTACGATCACCGTGGCGAACGGCCGGGCGCACCTCGACGTGGCCGACGGTGTGACGATGACGCACGATGGCAACCCCGTGACGAGCATCGACCTCGCCAGCGACGCAGAGGGCACGCCCACCGAGATTCGCATGGGCTCGTTCGACTTCTACGTGATCGACCGGCCCGGAAATCTCTACCTCCGGGTGAAGGATTCGGAGAGCGCGGTGCGCAAGTCGTTCAAGGGGATCGACCGCTACCCGGTTCGCAGGAAGTGGCGCGTGGAGGCCTATCTGGAGCCCTACGACCCGCCGCGGCGGCTTGTGATTCCGAATTTCCTGGGCTTCGACGAGGTGGTCGAGTGCCGCGGTGCGCTGGTCTTCGAGATCGACGGGAAGGAATACCGCCTCGAACCGATGTCGGAATCGGGCGGCGAGATGTTCATCGTTTTCGGCGACGCGACCAGCGGTCACGAGACCTACGGCGGCGGGCGTTTCGTCTACATCCAGTCGCCGGACGAGAACGGCCGCACGTTCATCGACTTCAACCGCGCCTACAACCCGCCGTGCGTGTTCACGCCGTACGCCACCTGCCCGCTCCCGCACGGAGCGAATATTCTGCCCGTCCGCGTCGAGGCGGGAGAGAAGAGCTGGGGCGACGCCGTCCACTAGCCCGCCCTTGCGCCCGGGCGGGCGTTGCGGATAGAATAGAAGGAGCCCGGTGCGCCGCGCGCGGCGTGGACCACGCATCGGGCGAGTTCATTACCCGGCTCCCGAACGAATGATCGCTCCCCGCTCCTTCCCGACCTTCGCCCTGGTGGTCGCCGTTACCGCGTGCGCCGTGTCCGCGGGTTGCTACGTCCAGTCCGTCCATCCCCTGTACTCGGACCGCACGTCGATCTTCGATCCCGCGCTCGTCGGAACCTGGGTGGCGGAAGAGGATGACGAGTTCATCTTCACGCTCGAAGACACGACGCGCGGCACCTACACACTCATCTGCGACGAAGCGGGCGCAACCGCTCGTTTCCAGGCCGTCCTCACGGAGTTCGAGAGCGTCCGCTTTCTCGACATCTACCCGGAGGATCCGCCGACCGACAACGGCTTCTACCGGGATCACCTGATGCGCGTGCACAGCGTGCTCAAGCTGGAGCACGTCGCCGACACGCTGTCGGTGTCCGATTTCGACGCCGAGTGGCTGTCCACGATGGCGGCGCAGAAGAAGATCACGATCCCCCACGTCCCCCTCGATGGTGCGGTACTGCTGACCGCATCCACGCCCGAACTCCAGGCCTTCGTCCGCAAGTACGCGCGCACGCCGGAAGCGTTCTCGGTGCCGGTGCGCTTCCGACGCGCGCTGTAGAGCGCCCTTTCTTGCAAGCCGGGGCGCATGCTTCACCCGGCCACTCGCCCAGTGGCGCGACACCCATTGCCGCCCGAGCCGCTGCTCGGATGTCCGTGTGAAGCATGCGCCCCGCCCCCCCATGTGCGACCCTTCGCGTCGATCCGACTGGTGTGCTGGCTTCGTAATGCGTACGTTCACCCGGTACTGCAAACCCTCCGGAGGCCGCCATGCGCTACCCGACCCTGGGCCGACTCCCGGCCACGCTGACCCTGCTGCTTGCCGTCGCCGTAACCGATGCGGCGGCACAATCCTGGACAAACCTCACTCCACTTTCCGGGCCGGCCCCGGCGGCGAGACGGAACGCCTCCGCGGTGCTCGATCCGGTCGGCGGCCGGATGGTGATCTTCGGCGGTTTCGCGTCCACCTACCTGAACGACGTGTGGGCGTTCGACCTCGACACCGGCACGTGGGAGGATCTCACCCCGTCTTCGGGTCCCGCGCCCGCCCCGCGTCTCACCCCGGCGAGCGTCTACGACCCGCACGGGCACCAGATGATCACGTGGTCGGGCCAGGGCCAGGGGGCCTTTTTCAACGACGTGTGGGCATTCGATCTGGACACCAACACGTGGTCGCAGTACGCACCCGCGGGCGGACCGCCCAACATCCGCTACGGGGTGGGGTACGCGTGGGATCCGGTCGCGCGCGAACTCGTGACGTTCGCCGGCTTCACCAACCTGGGGCGTTTCGACGACGTGTGGCGCTTCAACGATCAGGCCGTCACATGGACCGACGTGTCGCCGGCTTCGGGGCCGATCGAGCGCTGCCTGCACGCGGCCTGCTACGATGCGATCGGGCACCGCATGATCATGTACGCTGGACAGAACGCGGGCGCCCTCGACGACATCTGGGCGCTGGACCTCGCCACGCACACGTGGACCAATCTGACGCCGGTGAGCAGACCCGCCGGCCGTTATTTCACGGCACTCGTCTACGACGCGGCCAATCACCGCGTCACCGTGTTCGGCGGGCAGACCTCTCTTTCCGCGGTGAACGAGGTGTGGGTGTTCGATCTCTGGAACGACGCCTGGACGCAGCTCGCGCCCGCGGGAACGCCGCCGAGCGCCCGTTACGGGGCCGCCGGCGTCTACGACGGTCCCAACGACCGCATGATCGTGTTCGGGGGCAACGACGGCTTGAATCGCAACGACGTGTGGGCGGTCGATGATCTCTCAGGAACGTCGACCGGCGTTCGACCCGCACCGCCGCGGGCCGCGACCCTGCATCCCAATCACCCCAACCCCTTCAACCCGTCGACGACGATCTCGTTCGACCTTCCGGCTCGCGACCACGCGACGCTTCGGATCTACGACGCGAGGGGCCGCATCGTGCGCACGCTTTTCGACGCCGTGGCCGAAGCCGGGGTCACGACCGTGACCTGGAACGGGCGGGACCGCGCGGATCGTCCCGTGCCCTCCGGCATCTACTTCTACCGGCTCCATACTCCCGGCGCCGAGGTTGCCCGGCGAATGGTCTTGCTGAAATGACCCTCCGGGTCCTCTCTTCGGAGCGTCGTGCCTTTTTTCGCCTTCGATGGGTCGTTCCGCACATCTTCCGGGAAACGTCCGGGAGCGACAGGGCGCCATGAGGCATGAACGCCCCCGTACGACCGGGGCACGGGCATTGCAGTGCTGGCGTGTCCGGCGTGTCCCGGTGCTTCCCCGCACGCCGTCGTGATCACTCATGCGAACCGGCTTGCACATACTCCTGGGCGTCCTGCTGTGGACGGTATTCGCCTTCTACTGGCATCTCGTCATGCAGCAGTCCATCACCGATCAAACCCGGCGGGCGCTCATGATCGTGGGCGGCATCGTGGCCGTGATCACGATCTTCGACGTGTTCTGGATCTTCCACAACCGGCGTATCGCCCGCCGCAGCCGGCGCCGGGGACGGCGCGAAGCAGCGCCCGCGCCATCCTTCGATTTCCTCGGCCGGATGTTCGTCGCGCAGAGCGACGAGCAGCTGCACCGCGCCCGCTACATCGAAGTGCACGTCGTTCAGATGGAGGACGACGAAATGGCGACCGGCCGCAAGCTCTTTCGCGTGACCGACGAGGTTCCGGAGAAGTAGAGCGATGATCGACATCATCGGCATACTCGAAGCGATCGAACGCAACATCATCTACCTGTCGGCGCTTTCGTTCTTCGCGTGGTATCCGCTGGTGTCCAGTGGCGTACTGGTCCTGGTTTCGCTGATGTACTACGTCCGGCGCGAGCGGCGGGGCGAGATCAAGCCGGAGATCGATCCGTCCTTCACGCCGCCGGTGTCGGTCGTCATCGCGGCCTACAACGAAAGCGACCACATCCAGGCCACCATCGAAGGCATCCTCGCCATCGAATACCCCGACTTCGAGGTCGTGGTAATCGACGACGGCAGCACCGACGATACGTCGGCCCGCGTGCTCCCGTACGTGCGCGACGGCAGGGTGCGACTGGTGCGCAAGCTCGGAAACGAGGGCAAGGCCATGGCACTCAACGACGGGCTGCGCTGCGCACGGGGAGAGGTCGTGCTCGTCATGGACGCGGACGCCGTTCCCGATCCGCAGATCCTGCGCGTGATCGTCCCGCACTTCAAGTCGCCCCGCGTGGGGGCCGTCACCGGAAACCCGCGCGTCCTCAATCGCGAGACATTGCTCGGCAAGTTGCAGGCGATCGAGTTCACGGCCATCATCTCCCTGCAGCGGCGGGCGCAGCGCGTGTGGGGCCGGCTTCTCACCATGAGTGGTGTCGTGGGAGCTTTCCATCGCAACGCGCTGCTCGACGCCGGCCTCTACAGCCCCGACATGGCCACCGAGGACATCGATCTCTCATGGAAGCTCCAGCTGCGCTTCTGGGACATCCGCTACGAACCGCGCGCGGTGGTGTGGATGCGCGTTCCGGGGACGCTGCGCGGACTCTGGCGCCAGCGGCGACGCTGGGCGCGGGGCCTCGCACAGGTGCTCCGGCGTCACGGCGGACCGGCGATGAAGTGGCAGCGCCGGCGCCTGTGGCCGCTGGTGATCGAGTCGTGGCTTTCGATCACGTGGGCGTACTGTTTCGTGGTGCTGACGGCGCTGTGGATCTTCTGCTATTCGATCGGCTATCCGCCGGTGGGCGCTTCACCGATTCCGAACTGGTGGGGTATGCTGATCGGCACCATGTGCCTCCTCCAGTTGCTCACGGGCGTGCTGCTCGACCGCCGCTACGACCGGCGTATTCCGCTCTACTATTTTACGGCGGTATTCTATCCGCTCATGTACTGGATCATGATGGCAATCGTGACGTCGATATCGACACCGCGCGCGATGCTGGGCACGCGCAGGGCCGAACCCGTGCGCTGGAAGCCGGTGAGAGGCGAATGACCGGGCGCGTGACGGCGGTGATTCTCTCTTTCGCGTGCGCCCTCGGCGTGCACGCGCCGCTGGCGCACGCCGCTCCCGCGGACACGACCTCGGCGCGCGTGGCGGCTCCGGATCCCGTGCTCGGGGAGAATCTGCCCCGCGCCCTCGCGGCCCTCGACAGCGCGCGTGCGGCCGCCTCCCGGGACCGGCACGACGATGCGATCCGTCTCTACCACCGCGCCATCGCGCTCTACGCGCCGCTCGCCGACGATCTCGGCGCCGAACTGGGCAACCAGTACACGTGGTCCGGAAACCTGGATTCCGCGATGACGTGGTACCGCAGACACCTCGAACACCATCCGGGCGACGTCGGCGCCCGGCTGGGGATTGCGCGTCTGACGGGTTGGAAGGACGATCATGGACGCGCGGAGACGCTCTACAACGAGATTCTCGCCGATGATCCCGGCAACGTCGATGCGCTGCTGGGCCGGGCACAGGTGGTCAACTGGTCCGGACGCCACCGCGAGGCGAGCCGGCTCTACCTCGACGTCCTCGAGCGCGACCCGGACAACGTGTGGGCGCGCGAAGGACTCGCCCGCGCGTACCAGTGGGGCGGCCGGCCGGACTGGGCCCGTGAAGTCGCATCCGGCAACGAAAGCACGCCCCCGGTTGCATCCGTGATCCGCGATCTCGACGGTTCCCGCGCGCCGCGCGCGTCGTATACCTTCGATCGCAACGAAGACAGCGACGAAATCGAACGCGAGACGCACACGGCGCGCGCCGGGGTGGGCGTGGACGACATGACCAGCCTGTCGGGCGAGTACGGACACGCGCGCTACCAGCAGCCGCTGTTTCCGGACGTTTCGCGCGACTGGATCGCCGCCATCATCGAACGTCGCTTCTCCGAGCGTGCTTCGCTCACGGCCGCCGCCGGCCACCAGTGGAACTCCTTCGACCGTTCGGCGCTCGGCCCGCAGACCTACTGGCAGGACGAGTTCAACCTGTTCACTTTCGACGGGTACGTGACGGTCATGCCGCGCGACTGGACGCGGATCGACGTCGGCCTGTTCCATGGCTCGCTGCAGAATCCGGAGACGATATTCCGCGGCATTTCACTCACCGAGGTGTCGCTCGGCGTCGACCAGCGTCTCAACACCAACACGCTGTGGGCATCGGAACTGGAAGCGGCCTGGTACAGCGATGTCAATAGTCGCGTCGGCTTCGGGACGCGTATCGCGTGGCAGCCGCTGTGGCGGCTTCCGATCGGACTGGATCACCGTTTCACATCGACCACGGGATTCGGCGCGTTCGGTTTCGACGAGACGAAGGACAACGGCTACTACGATCCCCGCCAGTACCTGAGCTTCTACGAGGAACTCGGGGTCGAGATGGAGTTCTCCGAGCGCCTGCGCGCGACCCTCTCGGGGCGTCTCGCCCTCGAGAAGGAGAACGGCAGCGACTGGTTCACGGCCGGTTCCGTGAGCGCCTCCGCCAGCTGGAGCATGTGGCGCGGCCTCGGTATCACGGCGGGCGTCTACAGCTCCGAATCGCGCCTTACGTCGCGCGAGGGCTACCAGGCGGACGGCTTCTACATCACGGTGGACTACCGGCACGACCGGTAGCACCATTGCTCTCCATGAGACAGAAAGAGGCCCGAGTCACCATCCTGATCACGATCGCCGTGGCGATCGTTGTCGGGCTGACCGTTGCGGGGACGGTGGGGACGGCCCGCGGTCCGGACGTGCTGGCAGGGGTGGAAGCGACTCCGTCGTCAGCGGGCGAAGTGCGCAAAGTCCCCGTCCTCTGCTATCACTACATCCGCGGGAAATCGAGTCCGGTCCGCCTGCTCCGCGTGTTCGGCTACGTGGTGCTGAGCCTCCCGCTCCTGGACGACTCCGAGTTGTGGACAACCAGTGCACGCGACTTCGAGATTCAGATGGAGTACCTGGCGCAGCGCGGGTACAACACGGTGACGCTGGACGAGCTGAACGAGTGGCAGATCGGCTTGCGCGAACTCCCGCAGAATCCGGTGGTGATCACCTTCGACGACGGCGACCAGAGCGTTTACGACTACGCGTACCCCGTCCTGAAACGCCTGGGTATGCGCGCTACGCTCTTCGTGGTCACCGGACGGGTGGGCACGCGCTGGGGCGAGGTGCGGTGCCTCGACTGGGAACCCCTGCGTGAGATGCAGCAGAGCGGCGTTTTCGACATCGAGTCGCACACGCACGACATGCACTACAAGGTCAACGAACGCAGCGACGCCCGCCCGGTGTTCCTGGCCGCGTCGGAGGGTCAACGCGTCGAGGGCGTGGGGAACTGGGAGACGTACGTGCGCAACGATCTCGAGCAGTCGCGTACGGCCATCCAGACGGGAGTCGGCCGGACACCCGCCTATCTCGCGTGGCCCTACGGCTGGGGGAACCCGCGCGTCAACCGCATCGCAGAGGAGGTCGGGTTCGCGCGAACCCTCTCGCTCCGGCTGGGCCCGAACGAAGTCCTGGGATCCACACCGAGCACGGCGGACACCCATGCCTTCGAAATCGCCCGTTACACGATCACGGCGCGCACGTCGCTTCGTATCTTCCGCGAGATGATCGCGGGCACATACGTTCCAGAAACCTGACCACTACCTCGTACCGCTCGATCGGCCGGCCCCGCGGCCGCCGGCATTCCCGCCATCCCGAAATGCAACACGCCCCCCCGCCAACCGGCAGAAAATGCCGCGCTGGTCCCGCGGAAGGCCCTGCCCGGGGCGATTGTCACCGTGGCACACAACTTGCGATTCCGGAACTGGATGCTGGGTTTTCCCCATCCAGAGGGGACCATGTCGACGGTGCGCAGGCATATTCATCACGGGACGTACGTGAACTGGTTCGTCCTCGTCGTGGTTTCCGCCATCGGCGCGACGGGTCTTCTCCTTTCCCTGCCGGCCCTCGCCTCCAGGTTCAACGTGCTCGAGGTGCTCGAGGATCCCCAGGGCGTCTTCTTCTTCATCGCCGCGGGATCGCTCCTCGTCATCGGCGGGCTCATTCTGCAGCGCCGCGACCTGCAACGCCTCTGGCGCCAGTACCAGGCCGCGCAGAAGGAGGTCGCGGACAGCGCCGAGAAGCACCGTGCACGCGTGTACGCGCTTCTCAACGTGAGCAAGATGATGGTGGCGCAGAACGATCTCGAAGCGGTCTTCGACTGTGTGACGAAGACGTGCGTGAAGGTCTTCAACTGCCATCAGGCGTCACTCATGACCTTCGACAAGGACAGCAACTCGCTCGAAGTCCGCGCGGTGAGTGGCAAGATGGTCCCCCAGGGAATGCTCGGAACGAAGCAGAAGCTGGGCACCGGCATCGCGGGCTGGGTGGGACAGCGCCGCGAGCCGCTGCTCATCCTCCCCGGCGCGAAACCATCGGACTATCCGGAGATCGAGTTCAAGCACCGGGAGCTCACGGCCGCGATGGTCGTGCCGATCATCCTGCGCGACGAACTCGTGGGAGTGATCAACGTGAGTTCGCGCAACCAGAGCGCACAGTTCGACAGCGAGGACCTGCGCGCGCTGCTCGTGTTCGCAGAAAACGTGGGGGCGGCGATCCGTCACACCGAGCAGGCCGAATGGATGCGCGCCACGATCCGCCACCTCCAGAGCCAGAAGCAGCGCTCGGGCGTCCATCCCGCGGTCAGCACTCCGGGCACGTCCGGCCCCGACGCATCCTGACGCCCGGTGCGCCCCGTCGCCGAAACTCCTACAGCAGGCCTGAGATCGCCCCGCCGTCGACCTGGATGGTGACACCCGTCACGTAGCTGGCCCGCTCCGAACACAGGAACGCCACCACGGCGGCCAGTTCCTCGGGGCGCCCCAGCCGCCGCGCCGGGATCGTATTCTCCCACCCCGTCATCACCTGTTTCGAATCGGTCCCCTGTGTGCGCGCAAGGTGGTCCGCCAGCTCATCCAGGCGTTCGGTGCGCGTGAAGCCGGGTGCCACGTTGTTCACGTTGATTCCCTGGCTCGCGAGTTCCATGGAGATCGACTTTGCGAACCCCAGGATCCCCGGGCGCATCGTGTTCGACACGAGCAGACTCACGCGCGGTTGCTTCACCGTCGACGAAAGGATGTTGACGATCCGGCCCCAGCCATTCGCCCGCATGTGCGGAACGGCGGCCGACATCATGGTCAGCGCGCTCAAGAGCGTCGTGTCCACCCCCTTGCGGAAATCGTCGAGCGATACCTGGTCGAACGATCCGGGAATGGGACCGCCCGAGTTGGTGACAAGGACGTCGAGACGTCCGAACGCGGCTGCGGTCTCGTCGACCACGCGCGCGCACTCCTCCTGCCGCGAAAGATCGACCGCCGACGCAAGCACCGTGGCACCGTCCACCTCGGCGCGGATGCGGCGTGCGGCGTCCTCGATGCGCGCGTCGTTCCGGGAGCAGATGGCGACCAGCGCCCCCTCCCGGGCCAGTTCGAGTGCGCAGGCGAACCCCAGCCCCTGGCTCGAGGCGGCCACCAGCGCGGCCCGGCCTGCGATTCCAAGTTCCATGGCGTCTCCTCCTTCCCCGCGACGCCGTCCACCCGGCGTCGCGGAGCGACAGACGGGGCGTGGCGTCGCGCCTGCCCCGATGGACAAACCGGCGGCCCGTGGAGTATAATATACGGGCGGCGACGCCTTGCGAGGCGTCGTCGTGCGGCTTTCAAGGGATCGGCTTCTCACTCTATCAGGAGTTGTCTTCGATGGGTATCTGGAAGGATATGAAGAATCGCTTTGCGATCTTCGGCGAGCTCTGGGCCTTCATGCGGATCCGCAAGAAGTGGTGGCTCGGTCCGATCATGATCTTTCTCGTGTTGCTCGGCGTTCTGATCGTCTTTACGGAAGGATCGGCGCTGGCCCCGTTCATCTACGCGCTCTTCTAGGCGCCGGGGCATTGGCAGGGTACGCGGGCGGCGGCTTTCGAGCCGCCGCCCTTTTTTTGTCGGGCGTCAGTATTCGATCCCGCGCTGGGCGTAGATGCCGCGGTGGAACGGGTGCTTGATCTCGCGCATTTCGGTGACGAGATCCGCGAAGTCGATGAGGTCGGGGTGGGCGTCGCGCCCGGTGAGAATGACGTGCATGCCCTTCGGCCGGGTGCGCAGCGCCTCCAGTACCGGGTCGATGGCCAGATAGCCGTAA
>CAZPUV010000012.1:0-14524 GCA_964589805.1 uncultured bacterium
CAGAATCGCACGAACTCCCGACCGGTCGCGCATTCACTCTGAGCGAGCTCGTTTTCGTGGTGAGGGAAGATGAGGTCCTGGCCTCCCCCGTGGAAATCCAGCGTATCGCCGAGGTACTTCGTGGACATGGCCGAGCACTCGATGTGCCAGCCCGGCCGGCCCCGTCCCCACGGGCTGTCCCAGGCGGGTTCGCCCGGCCTGGCCGCCTTCCAGAGCGCGAAATCCAGTGGATCTTCTTTGTTCTCTCCCACTTCCACGCGGGCGCCGGAGATCAGATCGTCGATGTCCCGCCTGGAGAGTTTTCCGTAGTCCGACTTGGTGCGGACCCGGAAGTACACGTCGCCGCCCTCGGCGGCGTACGCGTGACCGCGGCCGATGAGCGCCTCGACCATCGCGATGATCTCCGGGATGTGTTCGGTCGCGCAGGGGTAGAGGGTGGCCGGCCGGATGTTCAGGGCTCTCGCCGCTGCATGGTAGGCCGCGATGTTGCGCTCGGCGACCACCCGGTAATCGACACCCTCGGCGCTAGCCCGGTCGATGATCTTGTCGTCGATGTCGGTGAAGTTCTGGACGTAGGTGACCTCGTAGCCAAGCACCTCGAGGTAGCGGCGAATCATGTCTCCGGATACGAAGGCCAGCATGTGGCCCATGTGCGGCCGGTCCTGGACCGTCATCCCGCACACGTACATGCCCACCTTGCCGGGGCGCGAGGGAACGAACTCGGTGGTCGTCCGCTTGAGGGTGTCGTAGACGCGCAGTGCCATGGGACAAAAAACTATAGCAGCGGTGCCCGCGTGTGGTAAGAGGGAATCACTCCATGGCGCCGCACGATCCGCCGCAATCTTCGTCCCCCGTCCGCTCGCGCGCTGCGAAACTGGGCCGCTGGTCCTGCGTCGCGCTCGTCGCCGGCAACATGATCGGCTCGGGCATCTTCCTGCTCCCTTCCTCGCTCGCTCCGTTCGGGGCACTCGCCATCGCGGGCTGGGTCGTTACCGCCCTCGGCGCGGTGTGTCTGGCCCTCGTGTTCTCGCGCCTCGCCCGCCTGATCCCGAAGGCGGGCGGCCCGTACGCCTACACGCGCGAGGCGTACGGCGACTTCCCCGCGTTCTGGGTGGCGTGGGGGTACTGGATCGCGATCTGGACCGGCAACGCCGCCATCGCCGTGGCGCTCGGCAGCTACCTCAAGGTGTTCATTCCGGCCCTCGAGGGAAACACCGTGCTCGCCGGGCTCGCGGCCATCGGCGCGGTGTGGCTGATGGCGCTCGTGAACACGGCCGGCATCCGCACCGCGGGCCGGATGCAGGTGGTGACGCTCGTGCTCAAACTCGTGCCGCTCGTTGCGATCGGCACGGTCGGGCTGCTCTGGTTCAAGCCCGTGAATTTCGAGCCGCTCGTGCCGGCCGGGATGAACCCCGTCAGCGCAATCTCGTCGGTGATGACGCTGACGCTCTGGGCGTTTCTCGGCCTTGAGTCAGCCACCATTCCGGCGGACTCCGTGGACGAGCCGGAGCGCACGATCCCGCGTGCCACGATCATCGGCACCCTCCTAGCGTCGGCCGTGTACATCGCGAGCACGGCGGCGTTGATGGGCGCGGTTCCCCGGGAAGTATTGTCGGCGTCGCAGGCGCCGTTCGCGGACGCCGCCCGCCTGATGTGGGGCGACGCGGGCTACTACCTGGTGGGCTTCGGAGCCATCGTGTCGTGCGCCGGCGTCCTGAACGGCTGGATGCTGCTCGCCGGTCAGTTCCCCGCCGCCGCCGCGCGCGACGGGATGCTCCCATCGTGTTTCGCACGGCGCTCGTCACGCGGTGTCCCCGCGTTCGCAACGGCGCTGGCCGCAAGCCTCATCACGCTGATGCTCCTGCTCAACTACTCGGGCGCGCCGAGCCTGGTTTCGATCTTCGGCTTCGCGATCCTGCTCGCAACACTCGCCAACCTCATTCCCTACGTGTTCTGCTCGCTCGCCGAAATCCTCGTACGGCGCGTACGCCGTGAACGCTCCGCGATGAAGCCACGCCACCACATCGTCGCGGGCATCGCGTTTCTGTACTCGGCGTGGGCGGTCTACGGGGCGGGCGCACAGACGGTGCTGCTGGGGTTCATGCTGCTGCTCTCGGGGATTCCGATCTACGTGTGGCTGCGGCGGGAGAAGACGGGCACGACAGGTGGATGAACGCCTTCGGAGAGGTTGACGTCCCTTCGCCCGCTCAAACTGCCCTCGCCAGAGACCTGCGCACGATGAAGTCGCACAGCTCCACGTAGGACATTCCGATCACGGCGGCCGCTTTCGGCACGAGGCTCGTCGCCGTCATGCCCGGGAGCGTGTTCGCCTCGAGCAGCCAGGGGCGGCCCTTCGGATCGAGACGGAAGTCGAAGCGCGTGTAGACCGAGAGCCGGAGGGCCGCAAACGATCGCTTTGCCGCATCCAGGGTGGCGCGCGCGACCGAATCGTCCACCGGTGCCGGCACGAGATACTCGGTGTTCCCCGACTGGTACTTGTGGAAGTAGTCGTACAGCCCGGACTTCGGCCGGATCTCGAGCAGAGGCAGATCCGGACCGCCCTCGAGAATGCCCTGCGTGATCTCGCGCCCCTCGATATAGCGCTCGATCAGAATCGAATGGTCGGCCTCGAACGCGCGCTGCGCGGCCGCGTCGAGTTCGGCGAAGTCGTGGACGATCGTGAGTCCCACGCTGGATCCCTGCGCGTTGGGTTTCACCACTGCGGGAAGTCCTATGCTCTCCCGCACCTGCTGCTCGAGTGTCCCCGCGTGCAGCGCCGAACGTTCGAGGTGAAGTCCCGCGGGCACGTGCACGCCTGCTTCCGCCGCCAGGATCTTGGCGCGCTGTTTGTCCATCGCGAAGGCGCACCCCGCCGAGCCGGAACCGGTGAACGGAATGCCGAGGTACTCGAGCACCGCCTGTACGGTCCCGTCCTCGCCGGCGCCGCCGTGGAGTCCATTGAACACGAGGTCCACCTTCATCGCCTCGCGGCGCGCCAGCAGGGTCGCGAACGCGGAGCGCGCGCGGTAGATGTCCGGGTCGATGCGCGGCGGCTCGGTGCCTATCTTTCCGGAACCGAAGACCGCGTCGTCGTACTCCGTGGGGGCCACGTCCGGGCGCGCCGGATCGGCCACGAGCACCCGGTGTCCCGTCTCGCGCAACGCCGCGGCGATGCCACGGCCGCTGGAGAGCGACACGTCCCGCTCGGCGGAGTCCCCGCCGGCCAGGAGGAGGATGTTCAGGGATTGCCTGCTCACGTCATCATGCCTGCTTCACGAAGGAAAGAACGCGGGCCCGCCGCCACCGAGCAATGACCGGGTGTCGACGGGCCCACGCGAACTTCGATTCTCTCCGTCGGGCCTAGTGATCGTGACCCGCGTGCGGATCGTGTGCCTGCTTGACCAGCGCGATCTCGGCAACGCCGAAGCCGGCTGCTTCCTCGTTCATCATGTGCAGCTCATCGCCCATCATCGAGAACGACAGCGTCATGGGTGTGGCCTCGCCACCGTAGACGAAGTTGATGGTGTTCTCACCCTCGCCCATTGCCCACGAGCCACTCTGAACCACGGCGGGCTGGTTGTTCATGAACTCGATACTCATGACCGCCGAGTTGTCCTCGTTCAGCATGAGCGAAATCTTCTGGCCCGGGGCCTCGGTGCCGGTAATCTCGGTGACATAAACGCCCGCGGGTCCCGACACGGTGTCGGCTGCCACTTCTTCCGTGACCACGTTCTCCGTCGTAGCATCTGCCTGCTCCGCTTCCTTCTTGGCACAGCCGAAGAGACCAAATACCATCGCTCCGACGATCACCGTGCAAACGGCGACACGCGGCATCGCAGCGAACTTCGTAGACATTTCTCGCTTCTCCTCATCGCGCGTCCTCTGACGCGCTATCCGTTGTCCTGTCACGCCCGGCGCTCTTCACGAACAAAGGGCCCGTATTCCGCGCCGACGTGACTCAAAATTCCCGCACCCGCACCCTCGCCGAACCGTCCGCCCCACTCTGGAACCAACGGCACCGGGCCCCGGGTGAGAGGGGTGCCTTTCGACGGCCGCAATAATGGGCGCTGGGGGGGATAGCGTCTAGTAGTTTGTTGGGTGAACCAGCGCAGCGGCAATGCCCAGACCAACATAGACGGCGCCCACCGCGAGGCGCCGGATCCGGGGAAAGCGCCGGTCCGCGCGCAGCCGCGCCGAGGCGGCGCCCGCCAGGAGCGCGTAGAGGCTGTCCGTCACCACCCCCATCGCCACGAAGATGAGGCCGAGAACGACCAGCTGGAGACGGACGCTCCCCCCCGGATCCACGAACTGGGGAAGAAACGCGACGAAGAAGATGGCTGTCTTGGGATTGAGGAAGTTCACCACGACCCCTTCCCCGAACACCCGCCGGAGGGCGACGACGGCTGGCGCCGGTGACGTGCCGTCGCTCGCACGAGCGCGCCAGGTGCGGATGCCGAGGAAGACCAGGTAGGCTGCGCCCGTGTAACGAACGGCGTCGAAGGCGGCCGGAGACGTCTGGATCAGGGCGGAAACGCCGAAGGCCGCCGCGAATACCAGCGCCACGCTGCCCAGCGCGATACCGAGCGCCGAAACCACGCCGGCCACCCGGCCCTGGTCGACGCTGCGCGCGACGATGTAGAGCACCGCCGGCCCGGGAACCACGAGCAGAATGAGAGAGGCGACAAGAAAGAGCGCGAAGCTCGACGCGTCCGGCATCTGCGGAGGGCGGGTTACTCGACGCGGGTCAGCCCGTCACCAGCACGCCGGTCGCCAGTAGTCGAAAGCAGCGGTTCATCGATTCTCTCCCGCGGTGAATGTCAGCGTGCTGAAATCGCTCGACCAGGTTCCGTCCGTCTCCTGGCGCACGTCGGTTCCTCGCACGAGCCATGGCCCCGCGCGGTGAATGGCGAACCGTACGACTCCGTTCCCGTCCGTGGTCTGCATGTTCGACGTACCGTCGGCGCCGCACAACGCCCCCACCGCGAACCCGGCGAACGGCTTTCCTCGCTTGAGAACGCGGACCTCGAGTGTGCCGCCGGCGGCGATTCCGGTGGGATCGCGGGCGGGAACGATTTCGAGCGCCAACCCCACCGGAGCGGCGCATGACGCGTCATCACCCTCGCTGCCCGCGCGCACAAACGCCTTGGCATGCTTGGTGTACACTTCGTGCCACTTTCGATCCGGCCCTGCTTCTTCCCACGCCTTGCGCAGCGCATCCGGCGCGCCGATCTCATCGAGGTAGTGCGTCACGTCGTCCTCGTCGAGGTCGATCTCCTTCGGGTGGAAGCTCACCCACGCCACCGCGGTGCCGGTTCCCGCTATCGGAGCGGTCAGCGTCAGCGCCGAATCCCCTTCGGCCGCGTTCCCGAGTTGACCCGTGGTCTTCCCCAGTCGCCAACCGCTCGTCGCAACACGATTCGCCTTCGGACCCACTTCGTTGCGGGGAAAGTCCATCCCGCTCGTAATGACGAACGCCATCGCGCCGTCATTCGGTACCGCGAGCATCCAGGTGTCGTGCGCGACGGCCGCCGTCGCAATCGAAAGAGCCGCAATCAAGGTCCAGACGATACGATTCACTTCGGAGCCTCCTCCAGCAGACGCAAAACCGTTTCCCTCCCCTTTACCGCCGCCACGCGCGTGAGATCGGGCCCGTGCACCGAACCCGTCATGGCGCCGCGGATGGGGAAGTACAGATCCTTTCCCTTCAGTCCCGTGTCCTGCCCGACGGCAAGGATCATCGCCTTGAACGCGTCGGGCGTGAAATCCCCCGAGAACTCCCGGAGCCTCTTCACCATGTCCGCCAGGACGCGCCGGGCGTCTTCCGTGGCGAGGAGTGCGCGCGTCTCCTCATCGTGACTCACTCTTGCTTCGAAGATGTGAGCGCGCTGCGGCAGATCGGCCAGCGTGTTGAGGCTGTCCTGCAGGATCGCCACGATCTCGCGCCGCGTCCCCTCGTCGTAGCCTGCGCGCAGATCATCCGGCATGTAGCGCTCGACGAGCGCGCAGAGCGTATCGAGCGGGAGTTTCCGAATGTACTGACCGTTCATCCACTGGAGCTTGTTGCGGTCGAATATCGCCGCGGCCTTGCCGATGCGCTCTACCGTGAACGACTTGACCATCTCGTCGCGTGGCATCACTTCCTTGCTCGCCGGGTGTGACCATCCGAGCAGAACGAGGTAGTTGAACGCAGCTTCGGGCAGGTATCCGCTGTCGCGAAGGTCACCGACCGAACTCGCCCCGTGCCGCTTGGAGAGCTTGGAGCGGTCCTCGGCGAGAATCAGCGGCACGTGGACGAATACCGGCGGCCTCTCGCCGAGCGCGTCGTAGATCATGATCTGCCGCAGCGTATTGGGCAGGTGCTCTTCGCCGCGGATCACGTGCGTGATCGCCATACGCTGGTCGTCCACGGCAGCGGCGAAATTGTAGGTTGGCAGCCCGTTGGAACGGAGAATCACCCAGTCGCCGACCATGTCGTGCGAGAGCTCCATCGAGCCGCGCACCTGGTCTTCGAAGCGCACCACGCCTTCGCCCACGTGGAACCGGATCGCCTCCGGGATACCGGCGGCGCGCTTCGCCGCGACCTGCTCCTTCGCAAGCCCGCGGCACGTACCGTCGTACTGCGGAGCACGGCTCGCGGCGATGGCCTCTTCGCGCTTCAACTCGAGCTCGTTCTCGGTGCAGAAGCACGGGTACGCCACGCCTCCGGCAACCAGTTGATCCGCCACCTGCCGGTACAGCACGTGACGCTCGGACTGCCGGTAGGGGCCGTGCGGGCCTCCGACGTCGGGACCCTCGTCCCAGTCGAGACCGAGCCAGCGCATGTCTTCGATGAGTGAACGCTCGCTCTCTTCCGTGCTTCGCTCCGCGTCGGTGTCCTCGATGCGAAGAATGAATTTGCCGCCGTTGTGACGGGCGAACAGGTAGTTGAAGATTGCGGTGCGCGCTCCGCCGACGTGCAGGTAGCCCGTCGGACTGGGGGCGAAACGCACGCGCACATTCTTGATCCTGGCCATGGTCCCTTCCCGATGATTGATGACTACAACGCGGACTCGCGCCACTCGCCCATACGGCCTCCGTCGGTCTTCGCAATCGTCGCGATCGCCTCGCAGGCGATCGCTTCTCCGCGGCCGATGGTTCCCTTGCCCTCGAAGGTGGTTGCCTTGACGTTCACGTGGCTGGCGGGAATACCGAGATGGCCCGCCATGACCGACGCCATTTCGTGCTTGCGGTCGCCGAGCCGGACGACGTCCGCGAGCACCGTGCAGTCCACGTTCACGATCTCATAACCCGCGTTTCGGACCAGTTCCGAAACGTGTGCGAGAAACCGGCTTCCCGCCGCGTTCTTCCACGCGGGGTCCGTATCCGGAAAATGCTCGCCAATGTCCCCCAGCGCGGCAGCGCCGAGCAGCGCGTCACACACGGCATGGCTCACTGCATCCGCGTCCGAGTGACCCGTGAGTCCAACCGGCGCGTCCGCGAAGTGAACGCAGCCGAGCATGAGCGGTCTCCCCGTGGTGACGGCATGGACGTCGTAACCGATACCTGTTCGTGTCATGATCCTTCTCCCCCCGTCAGTATGGCCTGCGCGGTCGCGAGATCGTCGCGAAACGTGACCTTGATGTTCATTCGCTCACCTTCCACGGTGAACACCGGTTCTCCCAGTGCGAGAACGAGCGATCCGTCGTCGCTCGATGCGAACCCGCGCGCTTTCGCCGCGCGGTGAGCCTTCATGATCAGATCCAGCCGGAATCCCTGCGGCGTCTGCACGCCGGCCACGTTGACGCGATCGATGATCGCGTCCACATGCGCGTCCCGTACGTGGACGAGCGTGTCCGTGGCGGGGACGGCCGGGATGACGGCGTCGTGACCGGCGAGCGCGTCCAGCACGCGGTCGCGGAGCGCCTGGGACAGGCATGGCCGCGCGGCATCGTGGATCAGCACGTGGGTGGTGCCATCCGGCATCGCCCGCAGCCCGTTGAACACCGATTCCTGCCGTGTGGCCCCGCCCGCGGCGAAGGCTCTCACGCGGGCCGCCGCGTCGGCCGGTATCGCCGCTCGGAGTTCCGTCTCCTGCTCCGCCGGCCCCACGACCACGATCGCACCGATGCGCGCCGAGCGCGACAGCACGGACACCGACCACGCCAGCAGAGGTCGTCCCGCGAGCGGCGCGAGCTGCTTGGGCGGCCCGGCACCGAAGCGCTCTCCGGAACCGCCCGCCATGATCAGTGCCACAACGTTCATGTGCCGTAACAGCGTCGTCAGAACAAACTGAACTTCACGTAACGACCCGGATTCTTGCGGATGTCCTCCATCAGAGCGTCCATTTCCGCCACGGCCGACTCGAGTTTCCGTATCAGCTCGTCGTCGTTCAGAAGCCGTCCCGCCGTGCCGTCGCCGGCCCTGAGCCTCGCAGTGATCTCCCTGAGGTCCTTCGACATCGCCGCGAGGTTCTCCGCCGTGACCTCCGCGTGACCGCCCGCCCGGCCGATGGCGGCAAGCGACGAGTCCAGACCCGCGTAATGGCCGGTGACGAGGCTGTCGAGCATGGTGGCACTGCGCTCGAAGCGAATCAACGCGCGATCCAGCCGGCCGCGGTTGCTCTCCGTCATTCTGCGAAGGTTCCGGCTGGTCGCCGCGAAGTCCTCGACACCCTCCCGCAGCCTGCCGCCGGCGCTCAACGTCTCCGAAATCTCGCGCAGGTGCCGCGCCGTGGCTTCCACTTCATCGAGGATCGACCCGGCGGATCCCATGACCTCGCTCAAACCCATCAGAAACTCCCCGGTCAGGGTATCGCCGGCGGCGATGTGCGCGGCCGATGTTCCCTGCCGGATCGCGACGAAACGCTCGCCCATGATGCCGACACTCTTGAGCACGACGCTGGAGTTGTCGGGGATCAGTACCCCGTCCCGCACGGCCATCTCCACAACGACGCGATCGGGGTGAAGAAACACGCTCCCCACCCGCCCGCTCTCGACGCCGTTGACGTAGATGGGATCGCCCGCCACCAGTCCACCAACTTCGTTGAACACGGTGTAGAACGAGTAGCGCTTCTCCACGAGCTGGAATTTCTGGAACCACATGGTCCCGACCACGAGGATCACGCCCGCGATCACCACCACCGCGCCCACACGTATTTCGAGACCGCGGCTCGTCATTCGCTGCTCCCCGTGACGATCGGTCCGTGCGCGCGTCCCTCGATGAACTGGCGCACCGCCGGGTGGTCGGTCTTGCGTATTTCGTCCGGTGTTCCTTCGTAGATGACCACGCCTTCGTGCAGCATGGCGATGCGATCCGCCACTTTGTACGCACTCGCGAGATCGTGGGTCACCACCACCGACGTGATCTTGAGTTCATCCGCGAGTTTGACGATGAGCGTGTTGATCACGTCCGCCATGATGGGATCGAGGCCGGTGGTGGGTTCGTCGTAGAGCACGCACTCGGGATCCATGGCGATGGCGCGCGCGAAACCCACGCGCTTCTTCATGCCGCCGGAAAGCTCCGCCGGGAACTTGTCGCCCACGCCATCGAGTCCAACCATGCGCAGCTTCCCTTCCACGATGCGGCGGACTTCATCGTCGGTCTTGTCCGTGTGCTCGCGGAGGGCGAGACCCACGTTTTCATCCACTGTGGACGAATCGAACAACGCCGCTCCCTGGAACACCATACCAAAGCGCATACGGAGCTCGAACAGCTTCTTTCGCGACAGCCGGGCCACGTCCTGGCCGTCGACCACCACGCTGCCCTGGTCGGCCACCATCAACCCGACGAAATGCTTCAAGAGGACGCTCTTTCCGGTGCCGCTCTGGCCCATGATGACCAGTGTTTCGCCGGGGCGGATCGCAAGGTTCACCCCGCGCAGAACGCGCTTGCGGTAGAAGCTCTTCCAGACGTCGTGGCACTCGATGGAAATCATGGTGGCAGGCGGCGGATTCCAGCACGGCGAACCCGGCGGCCTCGTTTCCTCACACACCCTTGTAGAAGATCACGCGGAACAGCACCGATGCGAGGAAGTAATTCGTAATCAGGATGCCGATGCAACTCGTCACGACCGCCTGCATGGTCGCCTTCCCCACGCCGTGCGCGCCGCCGTAGGTCCGAAACCCGTTGTAACAACCCAGGAGTCCGATGATCCCGCCGAAGGCGGCCGCCTTGAGCACGCCGCTGATCACGTCGTCCACGTAGAAGAACAGGCGCAGCCCCTCGACGAACGTGGCCGTATTGACACCGATGGAGACGTTCGCCACCAGCATTCCACCCAGGATGGCGAGAAGATCCGCGATGATCGTGAGCACCGGGAGCATGACCACCGACGCCACCACCCGCGGCATGACGAGATAGCGCATGGGGTCGATGGCGAGGATCTCCATGGCGTCGATCTGTTCGGTGACCTTCATGGTGCCGAGCTCGGCCGCGATGGACGCGCTCACCCGCCCACCCACCACCAGCGCGGTGAGCACCGGACCGAGTTCGAGGATCACGGACTTCCCCACGACGGTTCCGAGGAAGACCATGGGGACGTAGTCCTGAAACTGGTACGCGGCCTGCACCGCCGCCACCGCGCCCACGAAGACGCTGGTCACGATGACGAGCGGGATCGAACCGATCCCGATCTGCTCCATCTGGAGCAGCGTCTGGCGCGCCGTGCGGGGGAGCTCCTTCAGGCGCACGAACACGCCGGCGAGCATGATCGACGTGCCGCCGACGTCGCGCAGGAAGTTCAATATGGTCGCACCGACGGCCCGAACCGCGTGCTCAAACGTGTAGGTACGCGCGCCGCTCGTCGCCATGCTTCCTATTCCGCAAACGACGCGGGCTCGAAGCGCGTGCACGAGCTGATGAAGGAGAGGTTCACGGTGCCGGTCGGCCCGTTGCGCTGTTTGCCGATGATGAGCTCGGCCTTGCCCTGGTTCTCGGACTCGGGCCCCTCGTAGAGCTCGGGACGGTACAGGAAGAGGACGACGTCCGCGTCCTGCTCGATCGATCCGCTCTCCCTCAGATCCGACAGCATCGGGCGCTTGTCGCCGCCGCGGGACTCCACCGCGCGCGAGAGCTGCGAGAGCGCGATGATCGGAATCTCGAGTTCCTTCGCGAGCGCCTTCAACTGGCGCGAGATGAGCGATATCTGCTGCTGACGGTTCTCGACGCGCTCGCGCACGCTCACGAGCTGCAGGTAGTCGACGAGGATCATGCCCACGTTCGCTTCAGCCTTGAGACGGCGCGCCTTGGCGCGCAGTTCGAGCGTCGAGAGCCCCGGCGAGTCGTCGATGTAGATCGGGGCCTCGGAAAGGTAACCCGCGACGATGGCGAGTTCCGCGTACTCGTTGGACTTGAGATATCCGCGGCGGAGTTTGTTGGAATCGATGCGCGCCTCGCTGCACAGCAGGCGCGTCACCAGCTGTTCCGACGACATTTCCAGACTGAAGATGCCGACCGGCGTCTTCTCCTTGATGGCGAGGTACTCGCACAGGTTCAGTGCGAAGGACGTCTTGCCCATGCCCGGGCGGCCCGCCACGATGATGAGGTCCGACTTCTGGAATCCCGAGGTGAGCGAGTCGAGGTCTTCGAACGGCGACGGCACGCCCGAGATGTGACTCCCGCTCTGGTACATCTCCTCGATGTTCTTGAAGTGCTCGCGCAACACCTTGCCGATGGGCTCGAAGCCCTTGAACATCCCCTGCTGCGAAATCTCGAAGATGTGCTTCTCGGCTTCGTCGAGGATCTCGCTCGCCTCGCGCTCGCCCTGGAAGCACTGGGTGGTCAGGTCGTTGCAGATCGTGATCAGCCGGCGCATCACGTGCTTCTCGAGGACGATGTTGGCGTAGTACTCGACGTTGGCCGCCGTGTGGACGTTGTCCATGATCTGCGTGAGGTACGCCGCCCCGCCCGCACTCTGGAAGGTGCCCTGCTGCTTCATCTCCTCGGAGAGCGTTACGATATCGATCGCCTCGCTGCGCGCGTGCAGCGACTCCATGCCCGCGAAGATGTCGTGGTGGGCCTTCTTGTAGAAGGCGTTCGCGGACACGGTCTCGGTCGCGATGGAGAAGGCGTTGTTGTCGAGCAGGACCGCGCCAAGCACGGCCATCTCGGCCTCGAGAGACTGGGGCGGAACCCGTCCGGGCGCGGACGGGGGTGCAGTGCGAATGTCAGCCAACGATTCTCCTCCTCGTGGCGGGATTGTAACGCAGGGGGATTGGATTGGCGAGTCCTCGCCGCGCGATTCCCGGGGACAGCCTGTGGATACTGTGGGGAGAACCGGGGGAGGGCCGGGCGGTTATCGACCTGCCGTGCTCGCGGCTCGCGTCAAGTTACCGTACCCGCCGCCAGCCGGATGGTTGCGACGGTCTCCTCCGCGCGTTCGCCCGACTTCAGAGACGCGGCGGCTTCCAGCGCCTCGGCGGAAAGGACACCCAGTTCCCGGATCGCCCGGGCCAGGACATAGAGCGCCACGCGGTTGGCGGGCAGTTTCTCCGGCGACTGCGCGGGATCGATTACGCGCACCGTGGCGCGCGTCTTCACATCGGCGACCGCGGGCACCGCGAACACGATGTCGGAGGGTTCCATGGCCGCGAGCTTGCGGCCCACCTTGCTGGCACCGTCCTGGCTCAGGAGAATCATCGCGTCGGGCCGCTCGATGCCGGAGTAGTCGATCTCGTTCGGGCTCAACACCAGTTCGGCGATGCTGTGCCCGGTCATGATGGTGATGGGATAGTCGTCTCGCTGCGCCGCCCACATCCCGGAAAGCAGCGCGGCGGTACCCGCGAGTCGCGCCGACGAGAGCACCTTGCCGCCCGCGGAGCCGGCCACGACCATCCGGAACGGCCGGTCCAGCAGCGGCGGGAACCGCGGTTCGATGGGCCGCGGCGCGGGGAGCGGCTTTCCGCGGTCGGGTGCGGACGCCGCGCGATACGCCGCCGTGTACTCGGGGTGCTCCGACCGATGCAGCAGGCCGGACTGCAGCTCAAGATCATTGAGAATCAGGGTCAGCGTCTTCTTGGACGCCTTGTTGCGCGGCACGTAATACGCGGTGCACAGCTCCCAGATGTCGAGGAGGGCGAAGCATTCCGCCTGCACGGCCTCCGCGATCCGGTCCGGGAGATCCCTGTCGAAGTTGGTCCCGCGCCATACATACCCGGCGCCGTTCGCACCCACCGTGGCACAGATGTCGAGCGGGCGCTCGAGATTGCCGCTTGCGGTGGTCGCTGTGATCGCCCCCGGCGGTGTCGTGGTGGAGTGCTGGCCGCCGGTCATGCCGAAGTTGAAGTTGTTGAACACGAGCACGGTGATGCCGATGTTCCGCCGCGCGGCGCTCAACAGGTGCGCGCCGCCGATGCCGGTGCCGCCGTCGCCCATGATCACGATCACCTTGAGATCGGGTCGCGCGAGCTTGATGCCGGTGGCGTAGGTGATGCTGCGGCCGTGCAGGCCGTGGAACGCGCTGGTGTCGAAGTACTCGTCCGAGAGCCCGGAGCAGCCGATGTCGCTCACGATCACGACCCGCGCGGGGTCCACCTTCAGCTTCTCGAGCGCCGCGTTCAGGTGATTGAGAATGTGGCTGTGGCCGCAACCGGGACAGAACGGGAACTGCGTCTCGTTGCGGTAGCGGGTGAGTGTATCGACAGAATTGGGCTCGCTCACGACGCACTCCTCGCGCTCATCGTTTCCACGAACTGTTCGGGCGCGATCAGTTCGCCGTCCCGCCGGTGCAGGCCCTCCACCGCGACCCCGGTTGCCACACGCTCTATCTCGCGCCGGTACTGGCCGTGATTCAGTTCCGCGACCACCACGCGCTCGATCCCGGCGAGCGAGGCGCGGATGGCCCGCTCGGGCACCGGCCACAGGCTCTGCACCGTCAGCGATGACACCGCGCGCCCGGAAGCGCGAATCTCGCGCACCGCCTCCCGCATCGCACCCGCGGTGATCCCGTAGCTCACGAACAGTGTCTTTGCCCCGGGCTCGAGATCAGCCGTCACCAGCTCGATCTCGTCGGCGTGATCCTCGATTTTCGCGCGCAGGTGTTCGTTCATCGCGCCCACCGTGTCGGGCGCCTTCGTGATGAACGCACGCTCGTCGTGCGAGGACCCGGTGAAGCGCACGCGACCCGTGCCGCCGTACTGCGCGAGCGGAGCCACCTCGTCGGCGGGGACGTAGCGGTACGGCGGTTCGCCCGCCGGAAGCACGCGGCGCTCGCGTACCGGCGGCGTCTCGTAGCGGCTCACGTCCACGGTGGTCGCGGTGAGATTGAGTTCCTTGTCGGACAGGATCAGCACGGGACACCGGAAACGCTCGGCGAGATCGAACGCACGGCGCGTGATCGCATAGCATTCCGTCACCGACGACGGGGCGAGCACGATGATGGGATAGCCGCCCGCCGTGCCCCAGCGCGCGAACTGCACGTCGCCCTGGCCGACGGCGAAGGCGACGCGCACCGGCGCCGCCTGCGCGATGCCCAGCGGGATCAGGTAGGCGATCGAGGCGATGCCGGCGGCGACGTGATGGGCGGCCAGCGTCGCGACGCCGATCACCC
>CAZPUV010000012.1:14534-20537 GCA_964589805.1 uncultured bacterium
CACGTCGCCCTGGCCGTCGGTGGTGGCGCCGCCGGTCGCGGGACCGAGGCGCTGCACGTCCACGATGACGAGCGGAACCTCGCCGATGATGGCGAGACCGATGTTCTCGCTGTACAGAGAAAGACCCGGGCCGCTGCTCGCGGTCATGGCGCGTGCACCGGCGAGTGTCGCTCCGATGCACATGCCGATGGACGCGATCTCGTCTTCGGCCTGGATGGCGACACCGCCCACCCTGGGCAACTCGCGTATCATCTGGGTGAGAATCGGCGACGCGGGTGTAATGGGGTAGCCGGCGAAGAAGGTACAACCGGCGTCGAGGGCGCCACGGACCATCGCTGTCGAACCATCGGTGAATTCTCGCATGAGCACAGTTCCTTCGCGGGCCGGTTCGTTACGCTTCCGCGAGCAGAGCCATGAGCTTCTTCATGTCTTCCCAGCACGGCGCCTTGAACCCCGGATTGCGGAGCAGCGCGGCGGGGTGATAGGTGACCACGACGGGAATGCCCTCGTACGTGTGCTGTCCCGTGCGCATCGCACCCAGGGGCGCGTCGGTCTTCAGAAGCCAGTGAGCGGCGATGCGGCCGAGCGCGCAGATGTACTTCGGCTTGATCATCGCGATCTGCGCCCGCAGGTACTCCTCGCAGCATTCAACTTCCGCCGGCTGCGGGTCCCGGTTCTGCGGCGGCCGGCACTTTAGTATGTTCGCGATGTACACGTCCTCGCGCTTCATGCCCATGGCCGCGATGATCTTCGTGAGCAGCTGCCCCGCACGCCCCACGAACGGTTCGCCCTTTGCATCCTCGTCCGCGCCCGGAGCTTCGCCGATGAACATGAGCCTTGCGTCGGGATTGCCCACTCCGAAAACGGTCTGTTTGCGCGACTGGTGCAGCGCGCAACGCGTGCACGTCGAAACGGTCCGTGCGAGTTCGGTGAGGCCGGGAGTTGAAAGGGCGGCCGCGGCTGGCTCCCGGGAGTCCGGCGCCCGGGAAGGGGGCGCCTCGCGGCGCGGGGCCTCTTCCCGTGCCGGCGCTGCCGCAACGGTCATCCCTTCCAGGTAGACCGAGCGAACTCCCTTTCTCTCGAGGCGTTTGAGGATGGCGGCGGCTTCCCCGCGGGTGTCGGTCCGTGTTGCCATGAAGGCCACTTTACCGCCTCCCGTGCCCGCCCGCAAGTCCGGTCAGATCGAGCGCAGCTTCACGAACGCGGGTTCCTTCGCCACGAGATCGAGCAGGATCCGCGCGATCTCGCGCTTGCTCTCGGGGCCGCGGCTCGCATAGAGACGGCCCTTCTCGTTGTGGATCGTGACTACGTTGGTGTCGTGCGCGAACGCGGCGCCGGCAACAGTGGGGTTGTTGACCACGATCACGTCACAATGCTTTCTCTGGCGCTTGGCGAGGGCGTTGAGTTCCTCGTCTTCGGTCTCGAGCGCGAAGCCCACGATCACGCGGCCTCCCTTTGTCGCGCCGAGCGACTGGAGGATGTCGTCGGTCTTCACCAGGTCGAGGGTCCAGGTGTCGGTGGTCTTCTTCTTTCTCTCCAGTTCCTGCGCAGGCCGGAAGTCACTCACGGCCGCCGTCATCACGAGCACGTCGGCCTTGTCGAACGCATCGTGCAACGCCTTCGACATCTCGGCACCGGTCCGCGTTCTCACCACACGAACGCCGTAGGGCGGTTGCTCCGATGTGCGCCCGGCGACCACGGTGACCTCGGCTCCCAGGTCGCGCGCCGCCTCCGCCACCGCGAATCCCATCTTGCCGCTCGACCGGTTGGAGATGACGCGCACGGGGTCGATGTCCTCCTCGGTGCCGCCGGCGCTCACCAGCACACGCACACTGCGAAACGGCGATCCGAAGAACGTCTCGACCGCCACGAATATCGTCTCGGGCTCGGCCATGCGTCCGGTGGCTTCGTAGCCGCAGGCGAGATCGCCCTTCTCGGGCGGCACCGTGCGGTAGCCGCGGTCGGAGAGGGTTCGCATGTTGTCCCGGGTGCCCGCGTTCTCCCACATGACGTCGTTCATGGCGGGCGCGAGGAAAACGGGACCGCGGTAGGCGCTCACGATGGTGGCGAGGAGATCGTCCGCTCGCCCGTGGGCGAAACCGGCCAGTGTATTCGCCGTGCACGGCGCGACAACGACGGCGTCCGGCCATTTCGCCAGATCGATGTGCTCGATGGGAGAAACCGAACCGGACGACGGTTTGCCATCGTTTTCGAAGATGCGTACGCGAACGGGATTCTCGGCGAGGGACTCGAAGGTGAGGGGGGTGACGAACTCAGCCGCGGCCTCGGTCATCACCACCCTGACGTCGGCGCCGGCCTTCTTGAGCAGTCTGAGGAGAAAGACTGCCTTGTAGGCGGCGATACCGCCCGTGACACCGAGGAGAATCTTCTTACCGGTGAGGCTCACGGATCGAGTTGCAGTTGAGCGGCGGAGACCCCGGGGTTGCTTCCCGGCCGCAAAGACACCACGCGTGCCACGCTCCTAGTCGGAGAAGAAATCGCCGCGCCCGGTCTCTTCCTCCGCGTACTGCCAGTTGATCTTGCCGTTGATCATCCGCTTCACAGCGGTCGTGGTGGGCTTGAAGTCCGGCTCCGGCTCCGCACCCCGGATGACGAGTGAGTTCAGGCGGCGCGCTTCGCGCGCCATGACGCGCACCGCTTCGTAGCGGTTCTCGGCCCTGCCTTCAATCTTTTCGATGATGACGAGTTTTTCGATCGGCGTCGACATGAGGTAATGACACTCCTGCTCTTGGAAAACTAACGGTCGGTACGCGACGCGAATCCGCCGAGCTTGCGTTCGCGGCGCGCCCGCTCGGCAACCACGATGGCCGCCAGTTCGGCGGCGGCGCGGTTGAGATCGTCGTTCACAACGAGGTACTCGTAACGGGCGGCGGCGGTCAGTTCTGTGCGCGCGTTGGCCAGGCGAACCGCCGCTTCCTCTTCCGGCACGTCTCCCCGCCCCCGGAGCCGCGTTTCGAGCGCTGCAAAGGACGGGGGTAATATGAAGACCATCACGGCGTTGGGAAAGACCTGTTTTACCCGATCTCCCCCCTGTATGTCAATGTTGAGGATTACGTCGTGACCGGCGGCGCGTTCGCGGTCGAGATAACTCCTTGGCACACCATAGCTTTCGCCATGAACTTCCGCCCACTCCACCAGTTCGCCGGATTTCATGGCCTCGAACCGGGCCCGCGAAACAAAGAAGTAATCCCGCCCCTCGACCTCCCCCGTCCGGGGCGGGCGGGTCGTCGCGGTGATGCTGCGGCGGGTGAGTGGATCGATTGCGAGGAGCCGGTCGATGAGCGTGGTCTTGCCCACGCCCGACGGGCCGGAAACGACGACGAGGAACGGGGCCGAGGACCGGGGCTTCACTGGCGGGTTACTCCAGATTCTGGACCTGTTCGCGGAGCTTCTCGGTCTCCTCCTTGAGCACGACGACATGCTGGATCAACTCGGAGTCCGCGGCCTTGGATCCGATGGTCGTCGCCTCGCGGTGCATCTCCTGGAGGAGGTACGTCATCTTCTTGGAGACCTCCCCGCCTTCGTCGATGGTCCGGCTGAACTGGCCCAGGTGGCTGTTGAGCCGCGTCAGCTCCTCGGTGATATCGGTGCGATCGGCCAGCATCACGATTTCGGCGGCGATGCGATCCTCGCTGACCTTCACGTCGCCCGCGAGCTGTGCCACGCGCTTGCGCATCGTCTCCACCTGTTTCTTCGCCACAGCCGGTGCCAGCCGCTCGATCAGGGCCACGGTTCGCGCGATCACCACCATGCGTTCCCGCAGATCCTGCTCCAGCGCCCTGCCCTCTTCGACGCGCATGCGCGTGCAGGCGTCGAGCGCTGCGGACAGGCCCTTCTCCACGAGTGGCCACAATTCATCGTCGTCCGGTTCGATCTCCTTCGTGGCAACCACTTCCGGCAGCTGAATGAGCGACTCGAGACTCACGCGGTCGTCGAGACCATGCCGCTTGGCGAAAGCCCGCAGCTGCGCGAGATACTGTTCGAGCGCCGCCTCGTTGATGACGACGTTTCGACCGGCCGCGTCGGATTCGATCGACATCGTGATGGAGATCCGTCCGCGCGACAGCTTCGAGCGCACGAGTTCCTTGATGTCATGCTCGCGATTCTGCAGCGCGCGCGGAAGCTTGAAGGCAAGGTCGAGGAAGCGATGATTGACCGACCGCACTTCGACGGAGACGGTCGATCCCCCGCTCGAGGCCTCCCCCGTCCCGAATCCCGTCATGCTGATCAACATTGCAACTTCCTCGATTGATTGGGAAACTGCGCTCGAGCCCATATACTATGGATCGCCCGGGAACGTGTCAATCGACAACGGACGCTTCGATAACGGCTTATGAACGCATCTCTCCTCGCGCGGTTCGCAACGGAAGCCCGTGAGCAGCTCATTGGCTGCCGCCTCGGCGCGCCCCAGTGGTATCCACCCGTACTCGCCATCCCCTACGCGCGCGACCGCTACCTGGTGGCCGTGCTCGAGACACCGGGACCGTTTTGTTTTCTCGCGCGCCGGTCACCGTTCGAAGGTGCGCGTGCGCCGGTCCGCATGGACCGCCTCTCCGGGGCGGAAGTTCAGGATGTCTCCTGTCGCGACGGGGACCGCGTTCTCAACATCGACGTCGTGACGGGCGGCCGCGAGCGCCTGACGCTGTCGATCGCCCTCTTCGGTTCGGCGGGTGTCGCGTTCGTTTCGCGCGGCGGTGAGCCCGCCGAGTCGGTGGGGCGCGGGTCGATACGCATCGGCGAAGCGCCCGCCAGCATCGCGGGCGCCGCACCGGCGCAACCGCCGTTTCGTCTCCTCCTGGCCGGACGCCCGGGAGCGGCGATGCCCGCAACAGAGGCCGAGGCGCTAGAGGCCGCGGGGGACGGAGTCACCGTGCTCGGACCATTTCCTTCCGCCCTCGATGCGTGCGAGGAACTCGGCGGCCGCGTGCTCGACGGCGCGCACGAGACGATCATTCGGCGTGTGACGCGACCTGCCCGGCGCAAGGTGGAGTCGCTCCGCCGTCTGGCCGGGAACCTCGAGACGGATCTCGCCCTCGCCGGCGAGCACGAACTCGAGCGCCGCATCGCGGAGACGCTCGCCGCTTTCCAGACCCGTATTCCGCCGGGGGCCGCGCTGGTCGATCTCCCCGACCTGTACGACCCGGATCGCATCCTTTCGATCGAACTCGACCCGTCGGATCCGATCCACGTTCAGATCGAGAAACGATTCCGCCGGGCGGCGAGGCTGGAGAAGAGCCTCGTCCATTCCACCCGCCGTCTCGAGCTGGTGCGCCGGGAGAGCGAGGAACTCGAAGCCGCTCTGCACCTGCTGGAACGCCAGACTTCGTTCACCGACGCACTGAAGCTCGTGGAACTGATTCGAGCCAGGTTCTCCATCGAGTTGGACGACCGGGCACCACCCATCGGCGCGCCGCCCAGGAAGAAGGAAGAGAAGACATACCGGCGCTTCGATCTCGACGCGCGCTGGTTCGTCTACGTCGGGCGCTCCAATGCCGAGAACGACGAGATCACGTTCAAGGTGGCGGCACCCACCGACCTCTGGTTTCACGCCCACAACGTTCCCGGCTCACACGTCATCCTGAAATCGCGGGGAGGAAAGGACGGGGCACCGGCCGCTGTCATCGAGCGCGCCGCCTCCATCGCCGCTCATTTCTCCCGTGCGAAACACAGCGGTCTGGTCCCGGTCATCTATACGCAGCGCAAGTATGTCCGGAAGTTCCGCGGAGCCCGACCGGGCCAGGTGACGTGCGAGCGCGAGAAGATGGTGATGGTCCCGCCGCGGATCCCGGATGGCGACGACACCTGACCACCCGCCCGGCCGTCCGGCAGGCACAAAAAAAGAGGGAAGCACCGTTGTGCTTCCCTCTTTTCGGCCGAAGAGCAATGCCGCTCGGAATCACGCTAAGGGCAAGGGCTATGATTCACTGGCTTGGCGAGCCACTCAGGGGAAGGCACCCGCACCCACCGGCCCGACGCCGGTGG